>JAYTJD010000083.1:0-27782 GCA_043731405.1 Candidatus Altimarinota bacterium | reverse complement strand
CAGTCGCAACTGGCTGGGGAATGATCGGGCATATCGCCCAACCGCTCACGCGGTCTATGTGAGTTCTCCCAAACAGAGTGAGCTGGATTGGGAAAGGAGAAATTTATGC
Organism: Candidatus Altimarinota bacterium; assembly: GCA_043731405.1. Classification (GTDB taxonomy): domain Bacteria; phylum Patescibacteriota; class Gracilibacteria; order BD1-5; family UBA2023; genus JABFSX01. Next base: position 27,673 of record JAYTJD010000083.1, on the reverse strand, counting down.
CTATGGGAAAACCAATTGAAGTTGATCACATATTCCTTGGAATAGTTACAGCAATCACTATGATGGCCGGCATAATGGCTGGAATGATTGCAGTTGGAAGTTACGGTTTCCCCGAGTGGGGTGGCTGGCTTACTGGCATTATCGTCGGAATAGTATTAATTGTGGCGATATACCGAATAAATAAACGAGATGGATAAAAATCTATCTTTTCCCAAATAAAACGCCCTACTTGTGAGGGCGTTTTTGCTGCTATGTTATCGAATCAATAGATCTGTCACTACGCGTATATCTCACTCATCTTCCCATGCTATGAAGAGTGTCTTGGATCGCCATGAGAGAAATAGTGTATTCTCTATCGTTCGTCCGAGTACGATATCAGGAGAGAGTCTCTGCTCGATGAGATCATATATCTCCGCCTGTCGATCGATAGCACTCTGGAGATAGTTCTCTACGATCTGACGCTCTCCGTATATACCAGTATCTGCGTAGAGATCTTCGTAGTATTCTCGATATTGGATCGTATAGGTATCAATAGCATTGATAGGATTTGTTGTATATTCTATCTTACGCATAGTTGAGTTCGGATTGTTTTTTCTTATTGATACTTGCTACATTTTGTTCTAGTATTTTCGACTGTTCGATGGCAGTCTGACGAGAGTGAGCTCGTGCCTCTGCTGATGTATATCGTACTTGTGACATATTTTTGATAAAAGGAATACACCAATTATATACAAGAGCTCTTGGGTTGCAACTTCTTTTTTAGCACTCCACGATATCTATCTCCTTCTGACTCGTGGCATATCTCCACTCTATATTCGCGAGCTTGCGATCGAGATGAGTCTGGATGCGAGATATACTGTCAGCGAGAGATCGAGTATTTTTGTAATCAAACTTGTCCCAAGTTGTATCCTTCACAAATCCATCGAGGCGGGCGGAGTCGTAGCATTCTTTTGAGCAAAAACCTAAGTGTTTCTTGTATTCTTTTTCACCTGCAATCAGTCTCGCGTTGCATGGAGAGTATCTACAGTTCTCGCAGTTGTCTGTCGACTCGTCCGTGTAGAGACACTCTCCTATCGTCGTGTGTGTCACCTCATCTCCGACCTCCGTCGAGACTCGAGAGTCGAATGTATAGAGATTGCCCAGCCAGTTACCGTCATTGAACTCGTTGACATACTTGACCACACCTCATTGGAGCGAGTAGAGCTCGTCCATACCAGCCTTATTCATGATGACTGACGCCTTCTCACAGCGGATACCACCCGTACAGTAGAATATGACTTTTTTCCCTGCGAATTCGCGTTTGTATCGCTCGAGCAGTTGTGGTACCTCTCGGAAGTTATCCGTACCCGCTGGGATGGCTCATTTGAAATGCCCAAGTCGGTACTCATAGTCGTTTCGCATATCGAGGATCGCATATTCGTCATTGTTGCCATCGATGATGGATTTGAATTCTTCTATTTTGATTTCTTTGTGGTATTGTTCTACTTCTTTTTGACTCACTCGCTCTCCCATGGTCACGATCTCTTCTCGTATCTTCACACTCAGTCGGGAGAATTGGTGTCCATCTACTGGAGTGGATTTAGCATCGATGTCTGGGATATTTTTGAAATATTTGGAATTTTCTAGGAATGCTCGATATGCCCAACATTGTCCCTGATTACCAGAAACCGTCGAGCTGACCCCCTCCGTACCGAGATAGACTCGTCCATGGAGTCCGATATCACGGCAAAAATCGAGATGTTCTTGGGCGAGAATATCCAGCTCTGACTCGGGGATGTCGACGAACTTGTAGAATGTGAGGAGTGTATAGGTCGGCTTGTGCCGAGCGTTGAGTTGTGAGACAGTCATATGATGAGGGATTACTTGCGAGTAAAATAAAAACGCTCGATTGCGGTCGAGTGAGTGGATTATAGGAAAAAAATGAAAAAGTAAAATAGATTTGTAATCAATATAAATATCTATATAGTAACCATACCCTATGGTTAGGTATACTCTATAATTCACTATTTATGAAAACTATTCAATGCACATGCAATCCATGTACCTGCAAGACTTGCTCTTGCGGTGATGGATCATGCTGCAACTAGCAAGCATATAAAATCCCACGGATGTGGGAAGTCACTTTCTCGCCGAAAGTAAATCGAGTATATCAAAATCATAGGGATTTTCAATATAATCTTTCATTATGATCTATTCAAAAGATAAAATCAGTCTCAATATCAAAAAAGCAATGGGAACACTTACGAAGGTGCAAAAAATGATAGATGACGATGTGTACTGTGCTGATATTGCTCATCAGATCAATGCTTCTATGGGATTATTGCAGAGTGCAAATCGTGAACTTCTCAAAAATCATCTTTCTTGTTGCGGTACAAAAGCACTATGAGGAGAGTGAAAGGAAAAAGAGAACTTTATTGAAGAGCTTGTTCGTACTTGGGATGTCGCCACACGCAAATAACTCTACTCTATGTACTATCTTATATTCAAATATCTCATCACGGCAGGGATGATTGTTATGATCTCTGAAGTTGCCAAGCGATATGATCGCCTCGGATCACTCATTGCGTCACTTCCTCTCATAACCATACTCGCAATGATCTGGATGTATGTAGAGAAAACTCCAGTGAGTAAAATATCGAACCATGCATACTATACATTCTGGTATGTACTCCCGACACTTCCCATGTTCCTGATTTTTCCTTTTCTTTTGGAAAAATACGGATTCTGGATGACTCTCCTCATCTCCGCAATTCTCACTATAGTTATTTTCTTTGTTTTTGCGATCATTCTCCGAAAATTTGGAATCAATCTTTTATAATCTCTCTATTTTTTACTCATGTCCTCTTCCCATTCTCATACTCAGGACTCTCACACCAAGAGTGGACATTCTTATACAATCGTAGATATTTCTACAGCTTTCTATATCGCCATAGTCATTAATATAGTTTTTGTTATTATTGAGGTATTTTTTGGGATTCGTGTCCACTCACTCGCACTTCTCTCTGATGCAGGGCACAATACTATGGATATCCTCAATCTCATCCTTTCTGGTATAGCTCTCTGGCTCTCTCGAATGAAGAATTCGGATACTTTTACCTATGGATACAAGCGAGCTGGGATATTTGCAGCCCTTATCAACTCTGTACTCCTGATTATCACGGCACTCTATCTGATATTCTCAGCCTTTGACCGTATAATCCATCCAATCGAAACAGTCGGAACGACTATGATGATAGTGGCAAGCATAGGGATATTTGTAAATGGGTTTTCTGGTTGGTTACTGATGCGAGGCGGAGAGGAAGACATCAATATCAGATCAGCCTATCTCCACCTTCTTGGTGATGCTCTCGTATCTTTTGGAGTTGTTATAGGCGGAGCTATTATATATTTTACGGGATATACGATTGTAGATCCTATTATCTCTATTGTGGTTTCTATCGTTATGATACTCAGTGTCGTGAATCTCCTCAAAAAGAGTATTCGTATGAACTTCGATGGTGTACCTTCTGGCATTGACATAGAAAAACTGAAAAAAGAACTCCTAGAAATAGTTGGCATCAAAGATATTCACCATGTCCATATCTGGTCTCTTTCCACTACAGAAAATGCACTGACAGCTCATGTGCTCATCGAACAATGAGCCAATGAGAAAACAATAAAAAATACAATCCGTCACGAGCTCGAACATGAGAATATACACCACGTAACTCTGGAGACAGAGTATGAGAAGTGTAGTAATGAAGATTGTAATTGCTAGTGATAACACTTTTGCATTAAAAATAAAAATTGATATAATACCTATCTTTCTAAAATGAAATTTTCTTGATTCACGCATCTTTTCGTATCACTTATCCTCTCCGTTACCTATATAGGAGGGTCATTTGTTGCGTGTTTTCCACATCATACATATGCATCTGGAGAAACTATTAGAGCAAATATAGAAGATGGCCATACGCACATACATACTGATATACCCTCTGTGAGTACTAAGGGTGATACTGAACAAGATGATCACTGTAAAGAAGGAAATCTGGGATGAGTCGATATATATGTTCATAAAGATTCTTTTCATGATATTACTCAACTAAATCTCCTCTCGATCATCCCTGTTCCTTTTTTCATGGTACAAGAGAAAAATGATGCCTACTTCTATCGAGAATGAATCTGAATATATACGAGACAACTCTACGAGAGTGAAGTAGCATATACCAATGAGCGAAAGAATACTATAGAAATCCTGATCTAAAAAATACAAATTTTTTGTATACTTTTTTGGTATAGAGATTTTTTTGTACTTTTTTATCAATATTTTTATGACAATCAAACGAAATGTTTTATATTTCGCTATCACGGGTATCCTCGCCTCTCTTGTTGGGAGTTACCTCGTAATGGCACATGGTGGACACGGTGATGAGGCCGCAGAGAATCTCGGTGAGACGACTATAGCTACGACTTCGTGAGCAACATTCACGACTCTCGGTAACTCAGATATAGCAACTCTCTCGATCCCGACCTATCCAGGGACTATCCTCTCTGATGAGTATGGATCGATATTCTCCTCTCGTGGAGGTATCGTCTCTGAGATGCTCGTATCCCTCGGGGATACGGTGAAGAAGTGACAAAAAGTAGCCCTCATCAACTCACCAACCAATACTCCTGAGATCATCGCCCTCCTTGCTCAGAAGCGAGCAGATATAGCGATCGCCGAGTGAGAACTCAACGGAGCAAAAAGGAAGATCGAGTATATCACGACTACGATATCGAGTCCTACAGGAGGCATAGCCCGAGCCTACGATGTGAAAAAACAGGCTCTCGATATATCCTATGATGTCCAGAAGAAGCAACTCGATGCAAAGATAGCGAGTCAGCGAGCTCAGCTCACGGCAAGAGGAGTCGTCATATCCAGTAGTCAGGTCGCGAGTAGTGCGACGATCGCCGAGAATACACAGAAACAAGAAACCGCTCGAAAGTATCTCGTAGGAAAAACCAATGAAGCTCTCGCAAGCCTCCTCGAAGTATTCTACTATGGAGATCGCAATCAGCTAGGAGTCAATACCACTTCATACGATAAATACTGGGGGTACAATGGGAACTGGTGAGGTCTCGGTGTCGCAGATCGCCAGAAAATCACTGATATACCTGAGAGATTCCATAGTAATATGCAGACTATGATGCCATCATATCCTATCAGTACTGACGCCACCACAGCAGAGCTCACTCTCATACTCAAGCAACTCGAAAGTGCAATCAATGATGCAAATACGATCTATGCGATTATATCACCAAGTGCCAACTCAAACTATATAGCGAGTAAAACAAGACTCCTGAATCTCCTCTCTGGAACGGATGGTATCATCATCCTCGAATCCAAGCTCATCGAGCTCACGAGCGGAACTCGTTCTGCGAGTGCTACCGCATCAGGAGTATACTCTCAGGCGAGTGCTGATCTCATCGGACTCGAACAAGAGATGCGACTCCTCGAGTCAGAGAGGTCTCTCCTTGAAGCCAATAAGAAAAAAGATATCGCCTCACTCAATGGAGACCAAGCAATCACTCAGGTCGATCTCGAAAAAATCCGAATAGATGCTGAGAGTGCAAAAATCTGAACTGAGAGTCGTCTCAGTGGAGAGAGATCAGCACTCTCGGCCATAGCGAATACCGTCAGGACTAGCTATGCGATAGCACCATTCGATGGGATTATTTCACGCAAAAATATCGTCATTGGACAGACTATCGATGTCACGACTCCTCTCTTTGATATTGCATGAGTGAGTTCTGCGAAGTCAGTATTCGTCAGGTTCGAGGTCCCTGTATCTGACTATGCGAGTATTTCAAAGGGGCAGTCTCTCCAGATCAGCCTACCTGGACTCGATAGCGAGAAAACTCTCGGGACTATCGCGAGATTCTCCTCTTCCGTGAACAAAGATACTCAGACCATCTCTGTAGAAGCAACTTTTGAGAGTTCTGATTACCCGATCGGGACCCAAGTCCGAGTCATCAAGACTGGACTATCTGGAACATCATTTATTGAAGTTCCGAAGTCAGCTATTATCTCGGAAAATAACACATCCTTCGTCTATAAAGTGATCGGTGGTACAATTCTCAAAAAGTGGAAGATCAGTCGAGAAATCATAGGAGATAAAACAGTTGCAACTGAGTGACTCAAGTCATGAGACATGATCGTCAGTGATGCCGCGAAATCAGAGTGGAAGGATGGTATGGACGTCACAAATCTCATATCCTCTAACCCATAATATATATGCTCAATGCTCTGATAAAGTGGGCTCTCAATAAACGCCTCCTCGTCATCGTGATCTATGTCCTCGTGACAATAGGTGGTCTATATAGTATCACCGAACTCCCGATAGATGTCCTCCCAGATCTCAATCGTCCCCGTGTGACAGTATTCGTCGGTATAGAGTGACTCGGATCTGAGGATGTCGAGAAGCTCGTCACTCTCCCACTCGAACGCACTATGCGAACTATAGCAAGTGTGGATGCAGTGAGATCAAGCTCAGCTCAGTGACTCGCTGTGATCAATGTCGAGTTCGACTGGTGAAGTGATACCAATATCAATCGTCAAAAAGTCTATGAAAAGATAGCCTCTCTCGAACTCCCCGAGTGAGCTGATGTGTCAGTTGCTCCAGAAGCTGCTCTCATGGGGGAGGTCATGTGGATCGGCCTCACGAGTAGTGGGACGAGTATGTCTCAGTCAGATCTGAGAGTCTATGCAGAAACGAAACTCCGCCAGTCTCTCTCGACTATTTCTGGCATATCGAATCTCCTCATCATGGGAGGTTCATCTCCACAGTATACAATCTCTGTCGACCCTGCCAAGCTCTCGACGAGGCATATCACGATGGAAGCTCTCGAATCATCTCTCGCAGATATCACCAATCCTGGATGAGCGGGAATAGCAATCACAGCTACCTCTGAGTTCCCGATCAATCTCAAGCCCATCAGCAATACTATAGAGAACATAGGAGCAACTTCACTCCCTGATGGGGGAGTCCTCAGAGATGTCGCAACGGTAGCAATTGGACAGAGCAGTCAGAGGCGGTGAGATGCTCTCATCGACGGTAGTGTTTGAGTCATCATCCGTATATCGAAGGTCCCGAGTGTAAATACGGTCGATCTCTCAGCACAGATAGTCGAGAAACTTGCTGAAATACAGAAAGACCTCCCGAGATGAATCACGCTCCATGATGATATATTCCGTCAGACTTGGTTTATCGAAAAGGGTCTCACCAATGTCGAAGTAGCACTCCGAGATGCAGCGATAATCGTAGCGATCATTGTCGTACTCTTCCTGATGAATGCTCGTACCGCTTTTATCACGATGGTATCACTTCCTGTGACACTGATACTCACGGGAATAGTATTTTATATCCTCGGTATCGGGATCAATATCATGGTGCTCGGATGACTCACGATCGCTATCGGAGAACTCGTAGATGATGCGATCGTCGATATGGAGAATATATTTCGACGACTTCGTCTCAATGCTCTCCTCCCCCAAGCCGAGAAAATCCACTCACTCAAAGTGATCTATGAAGCCTCGAAAGAAGTGAGATGAAGTGTCGTATATGCGACAGTACTCCAACTCATCGTATTTATCCCATTTCTCATGCTCCCAGGGATTGATGGGAAGATCCTCGCTCCGATCGGTATGGCATATATGATATCGATGCTCATGTCACTTCTGACTGCTGTGACACTCGTTCCTGTGATCTGTAGCTATCTCCTCCCATCGTGGATCGAGAAGCAACATGGGAAGATAGAAGAAGACACTTGGTTCACTCACAAGCTCAAAGAATGGGCAAAAAAACCAATTCTCTGGAGTCTCCGCAATCCCAAACTTGCTCTTCTTATCGCTCTCATCTCGATTCCATTTACGATCTTCGGATACATGATGGCAGGACAAGAGTGACTCCCAGCATTCAACGAGTCGAGCTATACAATCTCGATAACTACCAAACCCGGGAGTTCTCTCGACTATACTATTGGTATAGCAAAAGAATTTAGTACAAGACTGAATACAGTGGATGGAATCAAACGAACAGGAACTATACTTGGGCGAGCCGATGCTGATCCGCATGCACAATGATCAAACAATGCTGAGATCGAAGTAGCACTCTCTCCAGAGGTGACCACAGAGGATAAAAATAGGATATACAAAGAAATCAATGTGATCATTGCCGAATATAAAAAAGTCGCTGTCATCGGTATCGGTCAGCCAATCACGCATCGTGTCGAGGAGATCATCTCAGGAATCCGTGCCCCACTCGTTATCAAGATTTTTGGTCCTGATCTCGATGAGCTCGAACGCATCGGAAAAGAGATCCTCGAAGTGACGAACACCGTCGAGTGAACACTCAATGTGAGCCTCGAGCCGCAGACCAAAGTCCCAAGTATTGATATTAGCCCCAATGCCTCCACTCTCATCTCCCAGAATATCAGCTACCCAGAAGTGAAGTCTATCCTCGATGTCGGTATCTGAGGCAAAGAAGTCGCACGAGTCATCGACGGACAGAACTCCTATCCTGTGATACTCAAGTTCCCATCGAACTGGACCAATGGAGTAGAAGCTATTCGTAGTATCCCTCTTGCCCTCTCTCCTGAGAGGAGTATCTTCGTCGGGAGTGTCGCCAATGTCTCTCTCTCAAAATCCAGAAATATCATCAATCATGAGAACTCTGAGCGTCGTATCGTTATCTCTGGATATACAGAGGATCGATCTATCGTATCCGTCGTCGATGATATCAGATCCAAGGTAGATACTCTCAATATCCCTAAAGAATACAGAGTATCCTATGAGGGACTCTATGCGGCTCAGAAGGAGTCATCTAGACTTCTCATAATCATCTCGATCGGGGTACTCATCACACTCTTTGGAGTGCTCTACTGGCACTTTGGCAGTGTGGCACTGGTATTCCAGATATTCCTCGGGATCGTCACAGGATGGTTCGGAGGGATGATCGGAGTTTGGTTCACTGGAGGAGTCATATCTACCGCTCACCTTGTCGGATTCATTGCTCTGATGGGTATCGTATCCAGAAATGGTATCATGCTGATCGATCACTACAAACACCTCTGTCTCGAAGAGTGACTCCCATTCGATAAAAATACTATTCTCAGATGATCCCTCGAGCGGATCGTCCCTGTGTCGATGACTGCACTCGCAGCCACCCTCGGGCTCCTGCCACTTGTACTCGGAGCATGAGATGCAGGCAAAGAAATGCTTTCACCGATTGCAACTGTAATATTCTGGGGACTCTTTGTCTCTACTCTCATAGAACTCCTCCTTCGTCCAGGTATTTTCTATAGATACTACCGTGAGGGATTTGTGGCAAAACAAAATAACAATACTTACCAAGTCGAATAATTTATAACTTATATTTCTATGGATCCATAATACTTTTTCCTTTTCTAGTTTCTCATCTATATCTTATACTATTTATACTATGAAATCACTTATTCTTACGGGACTCATTGTCCTCTCATCTCTCGCACTCGCAAGTTGTAGCGACACCTCTCAGAAATCTCCTACTTCCGCAAATCCTGCACCACTCTCTTCAAATACTCCAATACCGAAATCTAATCCAACTCCCACTCCTAATACATCTATGACAGGGATGGGTCACTCAAAGATGGATATGTGAAATGGCTCTATGAAGATGTCGAGCGGTCAATCTATGGATCATATGGGAGCCTCTACGGAAGAAGAGTTCATCGCTAATATGATTCCCCATCATCAGGAGGCAGTCGATACTGCGACTATCATCGTAGCGAAAACACAAAATGCAGAACTCAAAAAAATCGCTACAGGTATCGTCTCTGCTCAGAAAACAGAAATCGCACTTCTGAATTCTTGGATGAAATCATGGTATCCAAATAGTACTCTCAAGGTAAGCTATATGCAGATGATGTGAGATCTAACCAAGCTCTCATCCCATGATCTCGATGATGCATTTATGGAAGATATGATCAAACACCATGAATGAGCTATACATATGGCAGAAGAAGTTCTCGATGTAACTCAGCGTCCTGAGATTGTAAAAATGGCAAAAGATATAATTTCAACACAGAATGCAGAGATTGCTACATTTAAAATACTTCTCGCAAACCATTAGTACTTTTTACTTTAATAACAAACATCTTATGACAACCAAAGATTGCTGCAAAGCTGAAACAAAAAAGTCACTCCTCCCCCTCTATATACTTCTCAGTGGCATATTCATCGTGAGTATCGCACTGAGCTATATATTCGTATCCAATACATTCATGATGTATCTGATGTGAGTATGGTTTCTCTCATTTGGAGTATTGAAGCTCATCGATATCAGTAGCTTTGCGAAGAGCTTTGCTCAGTATGATCTGATCGCAAAAGTATGGCATGGATACGGTTATATATATCCATTTATAGAGATCGCTCTCGGACTGATCTATATATTCAATACTCGTATGCAGTATATGACAGCAATCAATCTCACTGCCCTAGTGATCGCACTCCTCGGGATGATTAGTGCTTATCGAGTCATAGCATCAGGCCAGAGTATCGCATGTGCCTGTATGGGAACCTATTGGAAACTCCCAATGAGCAAGGTAACCATCATGGAAAATGGAGCCATGTTCCTCATGGTCATGTATATGCTCATATATCCTGCATCTATGATGAATATGTCTATGGACGCCACGATGATGGATATGCCCGATGGGGCTGCGAGTCATGTGATGTCGGTCGATGAGAGTACGATCATGTCCTCCGAGATGATGACCCCTGCTTCGTCCGATGATACGGCGATGCGGGATCACTGCAAGACGATGCCAGAGATGATGGGCTGTGAGAAATTCCGATAGTTCATTTATTATTTTCTTTTCTATACTATGACAACCAACAAAACTGCCTCATGTGCCTGTGTCGACTGCAAATGTGATCCCTGTGAGTGCAAAAATGGAGCATGTAGCACTTCAAAAACCTGCTCGAGTACCTGGTGCAACTGGGGTGCCGCTCTTCGTATAGCTATCGCTGTCGGCCTCATCCTAGCTGCTTTTGCCGTTGGACTCTCTCTCGGATCTGACAACAAACGAGTAGATAGCAAACGGGGCTGAACCTCTGATTCAGATGGATCATCTCGCCGTGGAGCAATGATGCAGGATCGCATGGAACGAAATATCGATCCGATGATAGAACACTGCAAGACGATGCCAGAGATGATGGGCTGTGAGAAATATGTCACTACAGCAACTCCGAATATGCCTCACGATATGATGTCGATGAGTATGGATGATATGAGCCAGATGATGGCTGGCAAAACTGGGGACGAGCTCGATCGGGCATTTCTCGAAGGGATGATCCCACATCATCAGGGAGCGGTGGATATGGCAAAAATGATGGCTGGATCAAAGCATCCAGAACTCGTGAAGTTCGCGGGTGATATCATCGCTGGTCAGAGCCGAGAGATCGAGCAGATGCAAAAATGGATGCAGGAATGGGGATATACATCGACTGGAGCCACGAGTTCCGGTACTATGATGAATATGACAGGGATGATGATGAGATAGGTATTATATCTTTTATGCAAAAAATCCCCTGAATTCAGGGAATTTTTTGCATAAAAGATAATCATATGATATTCTAGGATAATGGAAAAACTCTCTCCTCACATCGAAGCTGAAACAAATCTTCAACCACTCTGACTCATCGGTGATCTCGATGGGAATTATCTGGATTTCAAAACACACCTAGCTAGGCTACGAGCGGTTCCTATGGATAGATCTTGAGTCATTTGATCACTTTCTCAAACAAATGAACCAATATGGACTGGCAAGAATATGCGTATAATAAACAGTGGGGATGTCCTCGCTGATCGATACATGGGTGGATTTCAAATTATGGAATATGGGTCTAAACTACGGGTAGAGGCAGAGAAGGAGTGATGAAGTATTGATTTCCTTACTGGTAATCATGATGATCGAATGATTGGATTTTTGATGGGAAAATGGGGGGAATTCATATCTGATGATCTCAGATGATCAATAAATCCAATTACCCGGAAGGCTGATCATATTGGTATTGATGAGCTTTTAGTATTTGGGAGTAAAAGAACGGAAATCCTCAGAAATATGAGAAATGATCCAAGATGAAAAATGTTACTCAATGAAATATGTAAAATGAAGATATTTATGTATGGATGAAATGCTCTTCATTTTCATACCCCACCCAGCAAACTCATGCTCGATACGCTATATCAAACATACAAAAACAAGGGGGAAAATCTAGATAATGTAATAGATACTATCAATTTTAATTGGCAACAAACTATCAGGGGAGGATTCTTCGATCCCAATAAAGAAAGTTATGCTGATAGATCAAAAATTCATTATACTATACTTTCAAGTACTTTTTTACACCCCCTCAATTGAACTGAAGTTAGTATAAGAAAAAGATTTAAGGGTAATACTGATAGATATGCTCATAATATTACTCCTGAAAATCATCCTTTTTATGAAATTTTAAAGCAAAAATACAATATTCATCGTATATATCACGGTCACACTGATGACGTGCCAGATGTTGATGGGATTGAATTTATCGGGATCAATCGACAGGCTATATATATATCTCCAGCTATGGTCACACAAAAATTACTTAATTCAGTGAAGCAAACTATAGATGGTCTTTTAGGGTAAATAGAAAATAATCTTACTTCTTTGGATATACACTCCAGAACTCCTCACGGAATTTCTCAAATTTCCCCTCAAGTATAGCTTGTCGAGATTTTCTAGCGATCAATAACAAATATTCGAGATTATGAAGTGACAAGAGAACCCCACCAGTTGCCTCGCCTACATTGATGAGATGACGCAGATATCCGAGTGAGTACCGTCGCGACACTTGAGTCTCATATCCTGGGAGCATCTTGATTTTCTCAGATGAGAACTTGTGTTTCTCACCTCCGATCTTGATATTGCCATAGCTCGAGAATGCCTCTCCATGACGACCAATACGAGTCGGGAGGACACAATCCATCATATCGATCCCACGAGCGATCCCCTCTATGAGATCCTCAGGCGTCCCAACTCCCATGAGATAATGGGGCTTGTTGACTGGGAGAATCGGAGCCAATACATCGAGAATACGATACATATCCTCCTTGCTCTCCCCTACCGAGAGTCCCCCGATAGCGATCCCTGGGGTATCGAGTGACGAGATGAATTCACAGGACTCAGCCCTGAGATCATCATAGACGACTCACTGGATGATGGCGAAGAGGGCCTGCGGATGACGGCCATCGAGTTTTCTTTTTGCCTCGTTCACCTGCCACTGTGCCTGCGATCTCGTCGCCCATCGATGTGTCCGCTCCATCGCCTGTCTCGCATACTCGTGCGTCGATCCACCTGGAGCACACTCGTCGAAGGCCATGATGATATCAGCTCCCAGTGCACACTGCATATCCATCACATTCTCAGCGGAGAAGAAGTGCTTGGATCCATCGAGATATGAGCGGAAGTTGACTCCCTCTTCGGTGATCTTGGCAAGCTTCTCTCCTCAGTCAGTCTGCATCCCGAGTCCGAGCGAGAACACCTGGAATCCTCCAGAATCAGTCAGTATCGGGAGACTCACATCCATGAAAGAATGCAGTCCACCGAGTGCCTCGACCACATCACAACCAGGGCGGAGATAGCTATGGTAGTTATTCACGAGCATGATCTCAGAGCCGATCTCGCACACCTGATCGATTGTCGCTCACTTGACAGCACTGCGTGTCCCTACTGGCATGAATATCGGAGTCTCGATGACCCCATGAGGTGTCTGGAGCGTACCTGCTCTGGCATATCCGTCGGTTGCATGGAGGGTGAAGGAAAAATCTGGAAAAGTAGTCATAAAAAATCCGAGTCAAGTAGTATTGAGTCGGATTATAGGGGAAAAGTGGGAAAATGGAAATATATTACCAGAGATTATCACCAATAATCGGTGTCGGAAGAAAGTCTCTATCGAATTGAGCATTTGTTAACAAATATTTATTCTGAGCAAGAATATTGCGTGTAGCTCAAAAAGTATCAACCATATTTTTAAGGCCAGCCATAGATATAGATGGAATATCTATATCTCAAATATCTAATCCTTTCCGTTGATTGAGTCAATTAACAATTCTATTGTACATAAAGGCAATGAATTTATCCGCATCTTCTGGTATCTGATATTGTCACTCTGAATACTTGTTCTTGAATTCTCTTTGGAAATAACCCAAAATAGTCTGATTATCTGGTCATGGGGTACGCTGGATACTGGCGAGGACTGGCATAGTATCGATCATAATATACATATCCAACGCCTGTTTCATCGCGACTGGATCATGAGTAGTAAGAGGATATTGCATGCCATTGATAATAAAATGATCCGTATTTATCACAATCGTAACAGGATCTCAAATTGGAGATATATCACGGTAAGATTCTCATAGTTGGACTTTCTGCATATCGATACCTTTATCAGAAACGATAGAATCCAGAGCAGGGCTTCATTCATAAGCATTGATTTCTTTAATCTGCATATCCGCACTCCTTATATCACTATCAGCTTGTTCTATGTGACTATCCCTGTCTATTTTATCTACACTTATGGTAGCATTCAGTCAATCTAATTCATTCTTATTCTGACTTGCTTGATCGTTGTTGCTATCAGCAGCCATCTGTACTGTAGAGAGTCTATCTATCGCAAGTATGAGAGGTTGGATATGAGCTCAATAATACTCTGGGAAACTCATATTGAGCGTTCCAAGTATAGGATCTATAGGAAGTGATATGCCTTCACTCTTCCAGTCAGTATTCAGGATGTACTGAATGAACTCTGGATTATTCTTGAGTGAGTCAAAAGAATATTGCGTAGCATTTTCAGGTACTATATTCTTCAATTTGCTGTAGCTCTCGACTATACTCTGTTGCAAAGAGGCATCAGTGATACTGGCGATATATGATTGAGCCATCCCTCATACACTACTATCTAGGGATTTTCTGATATCTTTAGCTCTTATCTTTGGTTCCTCATTTCATGTATTGTCTTTATCCAATAACTTCATGAATTCATTGATATCACTTTCATTCTTTAGTGATACATTCAATACTTTACTAGCAGCTTCTGGGCTTTGTTTTATGAGGTTCTTGATGGCATCGACAGTGTGCTGAGTGAATGTATCATTGGTTTTTTTAATATCCTCTTTTTGCTGCTGTATTTCTATTTTCTTGATTGTTGCATCAGCTGCTTCCAGTTGGCTAGTAGTTGCTGGAGTAGCTGGTGTATTTTCTCGAATTTTTTGAATCTTTTCTTTTTTTTCTGCAGGAGGCATATCGTTTTTATCGAGTATGTCTTTAAGTTCTTGCTCTATTTTTTTTGCAGCTTCGAGTTCCATCTTTTCTTGCTCTGCATCTTGCTTGATTCTCTCGGCATTTATCTTCGCAACTGTTACTACAGTGGGAATCGGATTTTTTCCAATAGAATTATCCGGAATTATGCTATTTTGTATGGTATTATTATTCTCACCGAGAGTATCAGTAGAACTATTATTCGCTAATGGAACTATAGATTTATTTAGCAATCGAGCATTCGAAGAGTCCTTTGACATAAACTGAGCTCTAGATTTCCATGTATTGAGAAGGAGCTCTGTACTCCTTGTGAGAGATCTTGGGTTTTTTAGGAGATCTTGTCGAGCAGATATTTTTGATTCGGCTCACTCTATACTTAGACTAAGTCGAGATATCTCTGCATTAAAGTATTCATCTGACTGATTATAATCTTGAAATGGACTGAATTTCTTTGGAGCAGCTTTATTGTCATTATTCTTTTGCTTTTCGGCTTCCATAGTGCGGATCTTCTCTTTCATATTCTGGATATCACTCTTGAGTCTCCTAATGGTGATATCATCTGATCCTCATTGGTTCGAGGGGATCGATGACAATCTCTCACTCTCGATATGAAGTATTCTGACTCTCATAGATGTACAACTCTGCCATGTATACATATTCCTACTGTATCACACTATTTTCTTTTTTGCAAAAAATCGATAATTCCATATCCTTTTTATAGATTTCCTAGATACCTGGATTGCTTCATTCTTCGCAATGATAGGAACTCTGCATTTTTATCTTTTATCTTTTATCTGCCTTGAACCCTGCTCTCACTCATATCCACGACACACTCATACAGATCAAGACTGATATACAAAAAGAAATCATCGGACAAGATGCCCTCATCGAGAAGTTGATTATCACGTTCTTCGCAGGTGGTCATGCTCTCCTAGAGTGAGTTCCTGGTCTTGGTAAGACTCGGACGATCAGGTCATTTGCATCGGTACTCGGGCTCGATACGGGTAGGATATCGTTCACTCCTGATCTCCTCCCATCCGATCTCACGGGCAATGAGATATACCGGGCCAAGGAGGGCAAGTTCGAACTCAGGAAGTGACCGATATTCACCAATATCCTCCTTGCCGACGAGATCAATCGGACTCCACCCAAGGTACAATCCGCTCTCCTTGAGGCCATGGAAGAAAAACGGGTCACCATCGGGAATATCACTCTCGATCTGCCGTCTCCATTTGTCGTGTTTGCCACGCAGAATCCCCTCGAACACGAGGGTACCTATCCCCTCCCTGAGGCTCAGCTTGACAGATTCCTCATGCGGATAGTCCTCAGCTACCCTCATGCGACGGATGAGAAGAGGATATTCTTCGAAGGATGTAGTCCTATATGAGATATCGTAAAAAAGGAAACTCCAGAAAAACGCAAAACCGAAGACCTGATCGAGATGATCGATTATATCACTCGGTCAGTCCGTGTCGATGAGAAGATCTATGACTATGTATCTGATATCGTCTCGGCTACTCGCCAACTAGCGATGCCTATATCTACCGGTCCAGGCAAGGAGATCAACAATGGTCTCACATTCGGTGATGTATACGCCCCGACGCTCTCTCACTGAGCCTCGACTCGTGCAGGACTCGCACTCATCAGAGCAGGACGAGTACGAGCAGTGATAGCGGGTCGTGACTATATGCTCCCCGAGGATGTGGCGTCACTCGCCCACGATGTCCTCGATCATAGAGTCGGACTCTCTTATGAGTCGATGAGTGAGTGAGTTACTGCATATAGTGTGATAGAGCAGATCCTAGATAGTGTGAGAATTCCGTAGATAAGAAAATCCCAATCTGAATCAGATTGGGATTGTTTTTGATTATGCATTATTAGGATTTTCTCGCTTGGAAGCAATTCATTCAACAACTTGTGAGCCTCATTCAGAAGAGTTCTTTGATGTTTCTGTGCTTCCGCCAAATGTTCAGTCTAATCAAGCCAATATCTCCTCAGGAGTTGGGTGGTCTATTGCTTTTTCATGAGCCTCAGATGCCTTATTTAAGGCCATAACTTTTTTAGTTTGATCAAAATCAGGAGTATTCTTGTCTGGATTTTTTCCAGATTCTAGTTTCTTATTTGGATCGTCAATTCATCCTACTGTAGTTCAATCAACCCCGTTTTTTGGTGTTTTATATTCGGCTTTTTCCATTTTTTGGAAGATTTCCCCATTAGAACTTTCGATTTCCATATTTTGAATTTTTTAGTTATAAATCCTGCATCTACACCCAATCTACCACTCTTCCCTCTTTATGTCAAAAATCTGATTGATTTATTAAATATTTCCATACAATATCCCATATACAATTAACCCATCTAACATGTTCGAATCTCTTGGCTCTGACTTTGCTCTTCTACTCACCTCTGCTGGACTATTTGCTCTCCTCAATATCATCATGATAGATCTCGTGATGAGTGGTGACAATGCCATCCTCATAGGTATGGCGACAAAAAAACTCAAATGAGCCGATCGCAAAAGAGCGATATTCTGGGGAGTTGCTGGTGCAACCATCCTCCGTATTGTTTTTTCCCTCGGTGTCGTATGGCTCATGCAGATACCTGGACTCGAGTTCCTAGGAGCCATACTACTCCTGTATGTAGTATGGAAATTCTATCGAGAGATCCGGGCTCACGAGCACCACGAAGAGGGTAAAGAGTGAGGGGCAACATTCTGGACTGCTATACAGACGATCATCATCGCCGACGTCGTGATGAGCCTAGACAATGTTCTCGCTGTGGCAGGAGCAAGTCACGGCAATATCGTGAATCTGATCATCGGACTCGTCTTCTCGATTATCCTGATGGTCGTCGCATCAGGATCTATAGCCAATCTTTTGGTCAAATACCCAAGTATACAATGGGTCGGACTGTTTATCATCTTATTCACGGCACTCGATATGCTCGAGAAGTGACTCGGCAAAGCACTCTCAGGAGATATGATCTACGGAATACCAGAATCAAGCATCTTTACGATGCTCCTGATTCTAGTAGTGGGATGATTCGCTATACTCCAGACCAAATACCTCAAAACGGATCACTCATCTTTCTCTGACTGGGCCTCAGCCAATGGGAAAGCTCTGATGGTCTCTATATTTCTCCTTCTTATTCTCATTGTCAATTTTGGTGGTCAAGTAAGTGATTTTATGGAAGGTCACCATGGCTACATGTATGGATTTATTATGATATGTGTACTCGGTATCCTCGAGATAGTGAGAATATGAAAAGATGATACAAAGTCTAAAATAACTGATATACTCGACCAGAAATAGATTTTTATAGAAAAACTTGCATAATATAAAATATATAATATAGTACTTTAAATAACAAAAATGATATGTCATCTTCCAATACAATTGCTTCTGCTGATACGCAAGCTTGAGAAATGAGATTTCCGAGTTTTTTCCCAACTATAAGATCAATATTGGATCGAACTCGCTGTGCTATTAATAATAAATTAGATCCTCTATTAGATCGATCTGTCCTATACATATACGAAAAGATGGGAAAGATTTCTGGAAAAATAAAAAAAATATTGTAGGAAATTCGTTTAATATTTATTACCTATTATCACTCAATTACTCATACCTTTATGTCTTCTATAAACACCTGAATCCAAAGTTTTATACATTCTAATTGACTTCTGTCAGGGGATAGTCCTAAACTCCCCCATACACCAAAAACTCGCATAATAGATGATCCGCTAGCAGGAAGAATAATGGAAACTATGAAGAAAACACTCATGGGAACACTTTCACCAACTCTTCCTCATCTACATCACAATACTAGACCTAGTGGGTTAATATGATTTATGGAGGCAATGCGATAATATCCATTCAATAATCCTTCCCCCGAGTACTCGGGGGAAGGATTATTGAATCTGGATTAGTCTTTCATCGCCTCCGCCACCACATCCGCTATCCCTGGATCAAATGGTCCTGGTATGACCATATCTGCCGTAGGATTCAATACATAGCCGGCGAGTGCCTCAGCAGCTCGGATTTTCATCTCATCGGTGATTTTCTTTTTGCCGTATTTGAGTACTCACTTGAATATTCCTGGGAATGCGAGAGAGTTATTGATCTGATTCGGATAGTCGGACCTGCCCGTCCCGACGATGCGAGCTCATGCGGCGATCGCGAGCTCTGGCATGATCTCAGGTACTGGGTTCGCCATAGCGAATATGATAGCGTCAGTCGTCATAGTTCGTACCATCTCCTCCGTGAGAGCACCTGCAGCAGACACTCCGAGGAACACATCAGCCCCGACCATCGCATCTGCGAGAGTACCGGTCATATTATCTTTATTTGTGAACTCGAGGAGTTTTTGCTTCGAGATATCGAGATTCTCACGACCACTATGGATGATCCCCTTGGTATCACATGCGATGAAGTGATTGACCCCATAGAGATGGAGGAGCTTGCAGATAGCGACTCCAGCAGCACCTGCACCATTGAGTACTACTCTGATATCTTCTTTCTTCTTGCCGGTTACCTTGAGTGAGTTGATGAGACCTGCGAGTACGACGATAGCTGTACCGTGTTGGTCATCATGCATCACTGGGATATCGAGCTCAGCCTTGAGCCTATCCTCGATCTCGAAACATCTCGGTGCAGAGATATCCTCGAGGTTGATCCCACCGAATCCATCGGCAATATTTTTGACCGTCTGGATGAATTCTTCGACATCCTGAGTCCCTATGATGATCGGGAATGCATCGACTCCAGCGAATTCTTTGAACAATACACACTTCCCTTCCATCACTGGCATAGAGGCTCGGTGTCCGAGATTGCCGAGTCCGAGGATCGCAGATCCATCAGAGATGACGGCTATGGTACGAGACTTGAGTGTGTAGTCATACATCTTACCCGAATCCGCTGCTATCTCACGACAAGGTTCCGCCACACCTGGAGAATACGCCCATGAGAGATCATCACGATTCTCGATATGGACGATAGCCTCCATTCGGAGTTTTCCATGATATTTCTTGTGCATCTCGATCGCCTTCTGGAAGTGGTCAGTCATAGCAGTGATAGTTAGAGTGAGAAGAATTATAGAAAAAATGAAACGAAAAGCAAAAAGAAAATGAGACAATATCTCATAAAGAAATCTACCCCACTATTCGCCGCTTCATCTCACTATCGCCTCACTCGCGGATCGAGTAGATACAGCCACAATAGTTCTGACGATAGATATCATGTTCCTTGGTATACTCGACTGACTTCTCGAATCCACCATGCTTGCGAAATGGGATATCGAGGAACTCGACTCCGTATTTCTCTCCGTATTTGTGTCCCATTTTGAAGAGTTTTTCGAGATCTTTTTTGGGGCTGGTATTGAGTGATGAGGTATAGAGTGGGATCTTGAGTCTATGAGCAAGCTTCGCCGAGACCATCATCCGCATATCATAACAGTAGGTGCACTTCTCTCCTCGCTCTGGGGTATGCTCGACACCCTTGATGCGAGTGAAAAAATTGCCCACATCATACGCCCCCTTGATATAGGGAATATTCTCAATCTCACAGATCTTCACAAATGCATCATAGCGTTTGTCGTATTCACTTTTTGGTTGGATATTGGGATCGTACCAAAAACATATGATATCGTAGTCATCTCGGAGCTGGATAATCGGCATCGTCACATCAGGTCCGCAGCAGACATGGACGAGGATTTTTGGTTTTTTATCGGGCCTCACGAGATAGAGTTTCCCACCCAGGATATATTTCGAAATCTTTCCAGAGAGACCTGGAATGATGAATTTTGGATTTTCCTCGAATCTCGCATGGATCGTCACATATTCTGGGATGATTCGCCTGATCTCTGTCGATGAGACATCAAGGATACGGGCTTCGGTGAAAAATTCGAAATTGAGTATTCAAGATGCCTGGATTTGTTCCAATCCCCTCCCTGAAAAGGGAGGGTTAGGGTGGGTTTGCTCGATCTTTCGTATCCATTCTAGGATACTCTCTCTGACTCATTCAAGATGATTTGCAACTTCAATGTTGGTAAATCTGAGTACATGGATTCAGAGAGAATTCAGATATTGAGTTCGTCCTGTATCATATTCGAGATTTTCTGTATGACTCTCCCCGTCGATCTCTATGACGAGTCGGAGACTCGGAGAATAAAAATCTACTACATATTTTCCAATAGGCTTTTGACGGTGAAACTTGTATCCGATTTTTTCTCATCGCAATAGAGAGCACATATTTTTTTCCATATCATTACTATTTTTTCTGTTCTCTTTTGCATATTCCAGGAGTGATGGATCATATTCTGTGTAACCCCCTCTAACTCCCCCTTTTCAGGGGGAGAATCGACACCATTCCCCTTCCATTATTTTTTCCAACTGACGCGTAGGATCAACATTACGAGGCACAAACAGCTTCTGTATTATTCTTGCAGCATACTGCTCACTATCCCAGCTGGGCATGGACTCTATCGTATCAGTACCGAATATATGACAGATATCCTCACCGTACTGCTCTCGAGCGTAGAGATCTACATCTTTGGATATCATCTCTGCGTCCCATTTTGTCAGGAAATAGTCATCGACGATCACGCGAGCATCAGCAATATCTCACACAAAAATATCGAGCATCTCCAGTCGGTGCTCGTCACTGACTGTGTAGCTCTTATCATCACGCTTGCCTGATGGGATGATGATGATTTTGTTGGGATTTTTGTAGTGGAGTATCGATCTCACGATCGCCGAGTGTCCAGCATGTGGTGGGTCGAACGCTCCACCGAGGATATAGATCATAGAGTTATAGTATACCGATTATCTTGAGGTCTGTATCGGAGAACCGATAGAGTCGTGCTGGTCGCTTCGAGCTAGTCGTGTCGTATTCTGAGGTCTCGACGAGCATACCGAGTGAGAGGATCTTTTTGCGGAAGTTGCGTTTGTCGAATGTCTTGGTGAATATGAGCTCATACACATTCTGGAGCTCTCGGAGGGAGAACTGGGCGGGGAGGATGTTGCGGGCGACATTGGTGTACTCCATCTTCCACTGGAGACGCTGATAGGCATAGGCGATGATCTCCGCATGGTCATAGGCGACGGTATCACGAGAGACCTGATCATATGGGAGGAGAGCTACACGAGTCAGATCGATCCGAGAGAGGAATACTTGAGATCACACGAGCGTATAGTACGAACACGATATCACATCTCCACGATCATCACGACCATGAGAGGAGAACGTATAGAGTTGCTCCTTGTAAACTCCTGAGATATTGGTATCTCGCTCGAGGATACGATCTGCTGCCTCCTCGAGAGTCTCCCCTCTCCCGAGGATACCACCTGGGAGTGTGAGTCGACCGTGGGCCCACTCGTTGCGACCTGGGACGAGGACTACACAGAGCTGATCCCGATAAAATGTGAACAGAACTATATCCACAGCGAGGACTGGGATAGACAACGAGAATATATCATCCGTATAGGTGGGATGGAGTGTAGACATAGAGTGTATGATAATACACTTATTATAGAAAGAAATATGTCGAAAGCAATATTTTTTATCTCTTACTGATCATCCCCTGTCTCCACATATATACCATAGCGAGCATCTTGGGCTCGATGATAGCACCACGAGCCATCTCTGAGAGGATGAACTGATCGAACTGACTATATGGTACGACCACTGGTTCGATATGCTCACTCTCATCGAGATCGAGCGTCTCTGTCACGCGTATACAGTTGCGAGCGACATATCCATGTACCGTCTCGTTCGTCATACCAGATGATGATGAAAACTCTGCTATATGAGTGATATCATCAGACTGATATCCTGTCTCCTCGAGGAGCTCTGCATGCACCGCATCCTCCAGGGTCATATGCTTGCCGACCTCAGCACATCCTGCGGGGAACTCGATACCCACTCTATCGAGCGGAGCACGATACTGACGGATCATGACGATCTCGTCATCTCGGGTGATCGGGAGGATAGATATTATACCGAACACCTTCTCACTATTGCGAGTCGCCATCTCATAGACTCACTTGCGACCATCTGTGTGGATCATCTCGAGCTGTCGGAGCTGGAGGAATCTGCCTGTGTGGAGTATACTATTCCCTGTTATTGTAGGTGTACGCATATTATATATTGTTACTTATATACTCATTCGTAGTGATGAGAAAAATAGACTAGGCGATTGCTCGATCCAGAACAAGCTCCTTGTACGCTGCACGAACTTGATCAGTGAGGAGATCCACTCTCCCCTGCTCTCTCACGGCAGTACTCGATGCCTCTGGGATCACAGCATTGATGATCTCGTAGTTTCATTTTCATTCCAGACTCATCTCGACTCAGGCTCTCGAGAGGAATACCTTGGGTAGTCTCTGCAGGAGATAGTCACTATCATCTGGACTATTGGGCCATCGCTCCATCGAGCTGGTCACATCCGCACCGAATACCTGGATCGGAGATGTACCAAGTTTTTCTCTATAGTGGCGATCCATCCCCAGAGTCGTCGTATCACTCTCACCATCAAGGAATGTAAAATCTACCACAACTCGCTTGTCTCCGAATTCATCTGCGAAGATCTGTATGATTTGGCGTCTTGTCTCTTTCTCGAGGGCATATGCCTTGTCGATACGAGGACCACTCGGGACGATGAGAAGACGATCAATATCGAGATGGCCGAGGAGTGCACGGACTATCTCATGATGTCCGATCGTCGGAGGGGTGAATGCTCCACCATATACTACTGTTTTTGTGGTATTATTGCTCATAAGTTTTCTTATTATATTTTGTGTTATATACAGTAATCAACTAGCTAAATCCGAGTTCTCGGTATGGTTTTTTGTCCCACTCACCTCGATATGATGACTCGATCAGGAGCACTACTCATCTCTCAGCTCGATCGATCACGATCTCGATAGCACGATCCTCATCTCGGAGAATTGGTACACCATCAGCGAGGATATAGAGTGGATTGTACCGAGTGGCATCATTTTTGATACGGATACGGCCCTTGTCTGGTACAATAGTCGGATGCAGTGATCGATTGCCAAATGGGGTGATCAGATTCTGCCCGGAATAATGGTTGAGCGGGATACCACCGTAGTTCAGACTCCATCATGTCGAGCCCGCAGGAGTCGATATCATCACGCCGTCAGCCGCAAAACTACTGAGCTCTTTGTTGCGATGCGAGAGAGACAATCTGAGTGAGCTCGCAGTAGGCTCACGCTCGATACGGAACTCGTTGAACGCATGACCATGGACATGTACATCACCTATCTCTACATCGACATGGAGGATTGGATATTCTTGTTGCTCGAACTCGAGTACCTCACGATCGAACACAGATCTATCATGCAGGAGGAACCCCTTGGATCCAAAATTGATCCCTAGGATCTGAGCATTATCGATATGGGCCACTTTGGCTACTGCCACGAAGAGTCCATC
Organism: Candidatus Altimarinota bacterium; assembly: GCA_043731405.1. GTDB lineage: Bacteria > Patescibacteriota > Gracilibacteria > BD1-5 > UBA2023 > JABFSX01. The sequence continues at coordinate 2,858 of JAYTJD010000083.1, read as the reverse complement.
TCCACCGAGCACCACATAGGTACGATCTTGGATGGATTGTTGGAGTCGCTCGATCGTCTGTGATGAGAGGAACTCCTGAATCTCAGCCAGATTGCCAGAGCGACTATCATAGAAAAATGAGAGATGATCTCGGTCGGTACGGACCGTATGTGGTGAGAGGTGTTGCATAATTGGTATGGGTTATCTGCCTCTTGGGAGTGAGAACACTGGTGGCGTCGACATCTTGTGAGAGTTCTGCTCGTGTCGACGTGTATATACATCCATCACCTGAGCGGCTCTACCAGAATAGTCTCCTACTCTCTTGCCAGCATCATACTCTGGCATCACTCACTCGAGCTCATCATAGGTGGCTCCTATCTGTGTCTCATCTGTAGATCCATCGGTATGGAGTCCATCAGTTGGCACCGCTTCAGTCAGATTGGGACGGATACCCATGTGGCGACCGAGCTGTCGTACCTCAGACTTGTAGAGTTCACCGATAGGACTGACATCTACTCATCCATCTCCGTATTTGGTGAAGAATCCGATACCATAGTCCTCTACCTTGTTCCCTGTTCCCGCGACGAGGAGTCCGTATGTCCCAGCCATCGCATAGAGCGACACCATACGAAGTCGTGATCTCGTGTTCGCGAGTGCGAGCCTCGTGCTACCTGCTCACTCGAGAGTAGCGGACACATGAGCGATCTTCTCAGCCATGAGGTCGAATACGGCGGAGAGATCCTCTCTCCACTCGATCACATTGGGATAGTTGGACCGGAGCCATGCTATATGCTCTTGTGCTCGAGAGACCTCCTCTGCACTCTGGTGGATCGGCATCTCCATGACGTAGAGTGGGAGTCAGGTCTTGGCGGCCAGTGTCGATACGACCGCTGAGTCCACTCCCCCAGATACTCCTATGACATACCCTCGTTGTCTCGCATCCTCACAGTATGTTCGCAGCTGTGATACGAGTGACGCCTCTACACTTGCGTAGTCTAGCTCACGACTCTCCATGCTGAGTACTGATGTATTTGCTGTTGCATTCATATATTAGAAAAGGTTACAATGTATTTGGTGTACGTATAACACTTATTATCAGGGAAATATATGAACCATCTCTTGGTTCTATTTTTCTTATTAAGTGTTACATATACACTTATATTCTTTTGTGAAAAAAAGTCAAAAAGAAAAATGGAGAAAATTATTTTTCAGAAAGAGTAACCTTGTAATTTAGTAATTTAACGACATTATTCATAGACTCCTGAATAAAATTCAATCATTTATTTTCTTTATCATTAATAATATAGCCTTTATGGGCATACCTATTTCTTTGTCCATACAATTCAATAAACCAAGGAACTAGACTAGTATCAAGTGCATTTATTCATCATAAAATATATTTATCATTTTCTTTATCTTTTCATTTAGGCACAAATAGATGTTCTAATGAGCAGTAAATTAGTAATAACTTTGCTCATAAATCTGTAATTTGGGTTGCTGAGTTAAGCAAATCAAGTACAGGATAAATAACTTTGATTACAGAATTATCCCAAGTTTTACTTACTACTTTTTGTAAAATACTTTGATTGGAAATAAAAAATTCTCTCATGCTTTCATGTATTCGATAATCGAGCCATGAATAATTCAATGTACGAAATCAAAATGATGTAAAAATATTTCAATCTGGAACCTTATTCCACGGATCTTGTTTATCCTGTTCCCAATAGAAACATCAATAAGAATTTCATCACATAAAAACAGGTCATTCAGGGGGAAGAAAAGGTATATCATTTTCTCAGAACATTATTTGTGCAGGTCTGATAAAACTAAATATTCTGAGTAGATTAAGGATATTCACAAGAATCGTTGATGATATCTTAAAGCAAAACATCTCACTTCCTTTTATTCCATATGAAATCGAAGGTGCACGGAAAAAATCATCAATTTTATATTGAGTATCATAACTTTGATTAAATCCATTAAATCAATAATACTTGTTTGAATTATCGACTGTTGGATTTTGTAGAAACACTTTAGTATTAATACCTAATTCCTGAAATAAATCATTAAGAAAATTCTGTGCACTAAACTTTTCTTCAAGATGATCCATAATCCTATATCATGAAATACTCGTCAATAATCTTCTTTCATAAATTTCAGATTCAAGGGAATTTATTGCTTCAGTAATAAGTATTTCATATCAATGTGATTTGTTTTTCCAAGAAATTATATCATATATATCTCTTCTCCTAAAGGCGAAAAATCATCAACTTCTCTGGACGAACTCATCCTCAGTAGTACTGGCATACAACATTTTGCATCTAAAGAGAATTGAAAATAAATCATATGGATGTACCATAAAATCATTTTTCAGAAATTCATCGGACAATTCCACAATACCATCAAATAATGACCGTTGAATATAGTAGCATCTCTCTGGCTGTCCACTTCCTCAGCAATATGTCAATTCCATTTTTTAGCTAATCCAACCTCAAAATCAGCTTCTTTTTCAAATTTTCTCCATGAATCAGGTAAAATTTTTTGTATTAAGGATTCATATAATGTCATAAGTGTTTGATAATTACCTATATCATAAGAGAATATAATTAAATCAACAACCATTTCTGATTATTGATTATTTATCTCATACTCTCCTATTATTCTACTCTCAGTATCTTCTCGATGAGTGGAGCAATAGAGATCACTCGCATATTTGCGACAGACTTGGCTCGTTCGATATTTGCAGGGATAGAGTCAGTGACTATGAGCTCGTCGAGATCTCTCGCAAGCTCGATATGAGAGTACTCTGGGAATACTCCATGTGGGGCAAATGCTCTCACTCAGCTAGCTCATCTCTCTCGTAGCATATTCGCTGCCTG
>JAYTJD010000082.1:0-1633 GCA_043731405.1 Candidatus Altimarinota bacterium | reverse complement strand
GCGAGACCTGCGAGCATCACGAGGGTGAATACCTCGATATCCGGAGTCGTAGACCTGGGAAAAAGAAACGCCGAGAACATGAGTATCATCCCAAATGTCAGGAGCTTACCGCAAGTATTCGCAACAAGTGAGAACTCCGTATGCAGAGTCGCCTGCAGATAGCTCATCAGGGAACTATTGATGAGACCCATGAGGGTAAAAAGAGACACGATAGCGATCCCCATGAGTGCCATCGGAGAATCATATCCCGTGAGAAATGGAGCAATAGAGAGCGAGAGTCAGATGATCAATACTCCAGAGAGAGTCCTGAGTGAGAGGATGTTTCCACTGATTTTCGCGACCATATCTGCATCATCCTGATATCGTGTCAGCTCTCGTACCGTGATCGTGTAGAGTCCGAGATCGGCGATGACGGCGAATATAGAGAGATAGTTGTAGATCTTGGAGTAGAGTCCATATCCTGCGACATCGAGATATCCAGTGAGTACCTTGATGAGCAATATAGATATCAGAGCGGTGATGATCTTGCCTGCGATCTGGGCGATGGTATTGGTATAGATTTTTTTGGTAGGCATATAGTGGGAGAGTATATGATAAAAATCCAAATCTATGAGAAAAAAATATAAAAATCTTTTGACAAAATACTCTCAATATTTAATATGCTGTAGTCAGCTGATATATGGTTTCGTTTCGGCGAGATTCATATGCTTTTGATAGTCTCATCAATTTTAAGGAGAATGATATGTTGTTCGCAGCAGCTTTCGCTTAATACACCGGCACCAACACTCATAGAGATATGATCCCATAATCTGTGAATGAGTGATAGTAATATCGTCTCATACACACCAACCGCAAAAATCCGCCCCGGAGGAGCGGATTTTTTCATTGTCTTTTTCTCGATTCCCTCTATACTCGCAGTATGCAAACTCCACACAAATATACTGACTACTCTATCATATCAGGACTCTCTGGTAAACGAGGCAAAAAAGAATTCGTCTCATGGGCCGATGCAGAGCTCGAGATCGCACTCGAGGATACTCCAGAGAATCGAGTATGGGCGCTCAGTCAAGTGGTAGACAAAAATGAAATAGAATCATCCTATATCCTCACGCTGGAATCAGATCTCATCGGAGTACTCGCCCAGATGGAGACTGTCTGAGTTGGGTTCGATAAAAAGAAACTCGAAGATATCGGACAGAGAATCAGAACAGATATACGAAAACTAGAAATAGAGATATACGAACTCGTCTGACCGATCAATATCAGTTCTCCGAAACAGCTCCAGACTCTTTTTTTCGAGACACTCGGGATCAAACCCACGAAGAAAAATAAAACAGGATACTCCGTCGATGTCGATGTACTCGAGGAGATCGCTCGGACTCATGATGTCGCGAGACTGATCCTCGAGTATCGTTGACTCAGCAAGCTCTCTGGTACCTACGTGGATGGATTGTTCAGGGCAGTTGGTACAGATGTCCGGATCCATACGACCTACGACTCACTCTGAGCAGCGACTGGACGGATGAGTTCCAATGATCCGAACTTGCAAAATATCCCAACAGGAGATGGATACGCGAGAGAGATCAAAGAGTGCTTTGTTCCTTCAACTGGCAATATTCTCCTTGTAGCGGAT
>JAYTJD010000081.1:0-1653 GCA_043731405.1 Candidatus Altimarinota bacterium | reverse complement strand
GACTCACTCTTTGCTCGGATACTCGAGTCTCCGCAGATATCTGAGATCATCCTCGCGATGAATCCCAATATCGAGTGAGAGGCAACCGCTCTCTATGCGATCGGACATATGCCACGAGAAGTGAAGATCTCTAGATTATCAAAATGACTCCCACATGCAGGTTCTATCGAATATGCAGATGAGATTACACTACTTAGTGCATTTCGGGGGAGAGGATAATTCTAATAAAACATTATGAAAAAATGGCTTTTTCAATCGCAAGATTATATATGATTCCTTTTTGGGGTAATATCGGGTTTCGGTATCAATCTCATAACATGAAAATTAGCTGATCTTCCTATTTGTTATTGAATGATAAGTACTATAGCTTGAGTAACAGGATTTTTTTGATACAAATTCTGGATATCTACTAAGGATGAATTTGATTTTTATATCACTCACTGAGTTTGGGAAAAGAAAATTTTTGATCATGTCCAGACTTGGATTTGTAAAGATACAGATGAATATCAACTCGTAGAATGAAATACTGTTGTAAGACAATTCAAACAACCTTGGACCAAAATTTTCCCAGATAATGAAAATAATGACAGTTGTCAGTTATTTCTTAAGAGAAATGGTATTATTGTGCGAGAATTTACTTGGGTTTATTGCGATGGATGACGCGTATGGATGCCAATTCCAGATAGCAAAAACTTATGAGATAATGATGATTCTTCCAGTAGAGAATATTATTTTATCAGAAATTCACTTAAATATAGGATGCTTCAGAAATTATGAGAATATGGATCGGAAAGCTCATTTGATAGACTTTTTGAGAGAGCAAAAATTTCCATAAAATAGAATTCTTTTCGATAAATTCGATGTTATCTAAAATAAATCCCCCTCAATTTCTTGAAGGGGATTCTATTTTTATCTTGGTGAAATTAGATACTATTTGCATCGAGGCGGATACCAGGTCCCATAGCGTTACATACGAATACCGTACTCATAAATGCTACTGATCCCTTGACTCCTGTTGGGCGAGCTGCCTTCATCGTCTTCACGAAGAATGTGATATTATCCTTGAGCTTAGAGTTCCCGAATGAGAGCTTCCCGACGATAGAGTGGACATTTCCTTGCTTGTCGTTTTTGAACTCGAATCGTCCAGCCATGAGCTCTTTGACGATAGCCTCGAGATTGTCACCGACAGTTCCTGCCTTAGGATTTGGCATGAGGCCTTTTGGTCCGAGGACTTTGGCTACCTTACCCATTTTTTTCATCATACCTGTTGTCGCGATCGCGATGTCAAAGTCGACATGACCCTGGAGAACTGAGTCGATGAGATCATCACCACCTGCTACTGCGACACCCATAGCCTTGAGCTCTGCCTCGTTACCGATATCAGTGAACGCTGCAATACGCTTGGTTTTACCAGTTCCGTGAGGAAGAGAGAGAGTCGAGCGGACGAGCTGATCAGCCTGTCGTGGATCGATAGAGAGGTTGAAGTGGATCTCGATCGTAGGATCGAACTTCACAGTATTGGTGCGTTCGAGGAGATCTACTGCCTCGTCGAGCGTATAGAGTCGATCTGTTTCGATCAGACTCGCCGCTTGGTTGTACTTTTTTCCGTGTACTTTTGCCATAATATAAAATGATGAAAGAATAAATTGGTTC
>JAYTJD010000080.1:0-4212 GCA_043731405.1 Candidatus Altimarinota bacterium | reverse complement strand
CCATCGCACCACCAGCCTGAGCCTGGAGTATGGCCGTCTCAACCTCGTCGAATCACTTCGACTCAAAAAATCTCCTCATCTCACGGATCACCTTGGATCTGAGCTTGAACCGAGCAAATGTCTCATCGTTGGTCACGAGATCGAGATTGCGTTCGCGATAGAGCGTCTCAGTGTCTGAGAGGCCATGGAACTTCTCAGGGAGAGGACGGATCGCCTTGGTGAGGTATGTGAACTCAGATACAAACAGTGTGAGTTCTCACTTATGAGTATAGAATAATTCTCCTGTCACTCCGATGAAGTCACCCAAATCTATGAGCTTTTCTGCGAACTTGTAGGCGGTGACTGGCTCTGTCTCTCCTGTGAGTTCTGATCTCTTCTCGCTATCCACTACAATACTACAATTCTCTCTCGAAAATAGTATCTGGATCCGATCCGATCAATCCGCGATCGTCGCAAAACATATCTTCCCGAAACTGCGGTGGAGCACCACTCGTCCAGCAATAGAGATATCAATTGTTGGAGTCACGATCACATCCTCCACACTGCGAAATGGTGATGTTGCACCCTCCTCGAGTTTGGCCCTATATTGGCTATTGATCGCTCAGATCTGATGAGTGGTATCGAACCGATTGGCAAACGGATTGACGCCAAGTGTACGGATGCGTTCGAGCTTCTTGATACGATCGATAGATTCGCCAGAGTAATTGGGAGAGGACATTTTACTTTTTATTTAGAGATGAAGAATAGTACACAGGGACTGATAACAACAGGAACCAAAATATAATATTAAATAGATTTGCAAATTCTCACCACAATGTTGATCGATTGCATCGAGTTGCAATCATCGAGCCACCAAAACCGATATTGCACCCATATACACCAAAAGGCAATCAACTCGTACCAAATATTGGAGTACCTATTTGTATTCCTTTTGAATTCAACTCTTCAAAGATAGGGTATTGATATACACCTTTGATCTTGATATATGATATGTCCGAAGTGAATTCGATATATCGCAAGCGAGTCACAAGCGATATACCTATACTCAATATGAGTATTATTATATAGAGTATATATTTATTCATAATATTGAGTATAGAAAAAACGGACAAAAAGGCAAAAAATTAGACCAATAACTGTTAGGATACAAGTATCTGTACTTTTCCACTGACAGAATTCCCAATAAATCCTGATTGAGAAGATGCTAGCTTTTTCCAAAAGGCTTCAAGACTCACCATCTGAGCTCATGGAGCTGATGGGTCTATAGAAAATGGAGGAAGCTGAGGTACGGTAGCGTGGTGAGATAATGTAGAACGAGTAAGCATAGAATGAAAATAAGAAATAAAAGTAGACTCACTATATAAAAAACCTCCCCGAATTTCGGAGAGGTTTATGGTGATTGCTATATTCACGACAAATACCTATCCGAGTGGAGAGATCGTCTTAATCGTGATGATAGTATTTCGCTGAGTCATATATCGAATATATGGAAAAGGCGGGAGAAGTCAAATAGTCTATCCAAGTCGATTTGGAAGGATTTCTTTAATAGCCCTCTCAATATCTGGCATTATTGTCTTAAAGGAATTTCATGTACGAATATAGTGTACTCATTCTTTTGGTTGAGTATTTTTCATACTATTGAGAGTTACATCGAATTCATCCATTCATGGTACAAGGATTTCTTTTTCGCGGAGTTCATCACCAAACTGAGCCACATGAGATGTCTCCAGGAATACAACAGGAATATTATGATTATGTTGGAACTCGATATCACGTAGCCATGGTACTACAGCCGCAGCTGTGTGAGGATCGATACCATGATCGTATTGGTCTCCAAATTGTTCTATGGCACTTTCACGCTCCTTATTTGAAGATCGTGATGATACGAATACTTCTTGAATTCTTTTGAGTGTTGCAGAATCAACTTGAAAATATCCGTTATTTCCTAGATCATCATACCAATTCTTGATTCTATCAGAGTCACCATCAACCATATCAAAGAGCATTCGTTCAAAGTTAGAACTTTTGGCAATATCCATACTTGGAGCATTTGTCACTGCTACAAAATCTTTTCCATCTTTTTTTGGTGGTTCATATCGACCGGTTTGGAAGAACTGGTGGAGCATATCATTTTCGTTTGTTGCAACAACAATTTTTTGGATATGTGCACCCATTTTTTTGGCATAGTATCCAGCAAGTGCATCACCAAAATTACCCGATGGAACTGACGCAATCCACTCATCTCATAATTGTATTGTACCATTTTTGATGAGTTGACTCTCTGCTCGAAAATAGTATACCGTCTGAGCAAGTATACGGGCTATATTGATAGAATTAAAAGAAGTGATACTATGTTCTGCTTTGAATTCAGCAAATTCTGGACTATTAATTTTTTTGACGATGTCTTGGAGTGGATCAAATGAGGCATCAGCGAGTAGTGTAAAAGCATTCGGATTATTTACTATTCAGTTTACTGCTTGTAGTCTTTGTACCGCAGAAGGTCATATATCTGGTAGCATAAAAATGGAACGAATGTTTGTTCATTTTACACCACTGTGTGCCGCATTGATCGTATCACCGCTCGATGCACCGAGTACATTGACTGTCTTATTTTTTGTGAGAATGGAAAGGAGTCTTGGGAGGAATTCAAGTGCTACGTTTTTGAATGCAAATGTTGGGCCGTATCCCAAATGAAGAGAGTGGAGATTTCCTGTAATATGTTTGACAGGAGTGATATCACGGTGATGCCATTGTCATCCATATGCTGCATCAATAATACTTCTAAGTTCATCTGGAGAGACTCAGAAATCAAATTTTGATAGTATTCATCGAGCAACCCCTTGATAGTCCATATTAGCAAATAAAGAGAGCTCATCATACGATACTTGTGGGAACTGATTTGGTGTCCAGAGTCATCCTGATTTTGGTTGGCTTGTCTCTACAGCAGATCATAACTTGCTTATTTCCGGAGACCGAGAGTCGCTGAGGTGTGTAAGAGAAAACATGATTTTTTAGTATGTTATTATGCTATAGTCAACTCACGAATCATATATATTTCAATACTTTTGTCAAAAAAAATCATTATAAAAAGAAAACCTCTCTTTCGAGAGGTTTTCAGACGAATGATTGAACGGCATTGGTCGATGGGAGTATAGAGAGAATATATGAGAATGCAAGTTTTTTATTATTTTTTGATTTTTGGCATCTCTTTCCCATTGAGAGTATATCTCGTCTGGCCCATTGGATCAGTGTATTTCACGAATCCTGCAACACCAGGAAGTGTCTCAGTGAGTCACCTGTCTAGTTGCAGAGCGAGGGGCTGTAGATCGATGACCTGCCCTGGCTGTACCAGACAATCAGCTCGGAGCTTGTCCTGGTCCAGACGGGCACATATCTCGCCACCGAGAGTATAGAGTTCCTTGCGTGTATAGGATATCCCATTCTTTTTGGCGATTGCCACGATAGCATCGAGGACTCATTGTCCTTTTTTGATCACGAGCACAGAGATGTTGTTTGAGAGAGATTCCATAGTTTATTATCTGACGAATATTGCTTGGAGTATATAGAATATAGTACCAGCAAGGACAGTCGATACAGGGAGCGTGAGTACCCAGGCGAGCAGGATAGACTTGATCGTTCCGCCTTGGAGTCAGTTTTTGCCATGTTCATGTGCCATCGTACCAGCCACCCCCGATGACATGATATGAGTTGTCGAGACAGGCAGATGGAGATATGACGCCGCTTGTATCGTCGCCGCAGTCATGAGAGATGCGACCGTCGCCTGAGCGTATGTGAGCTTGTCTTTGCCGATTTTTTCTCCTATAGTGATGACGATCCGCTTCCATCCGACCATCGTACCGAGACCGAGTGAGATAGAGATCATGATGATGACCCAATATGGGATCGCCTCAGTACCTCCGATGATACCAGGGATATCATACATCGTCGGGAAGAACGCGATCAAAATCAACATAGCGAGACCAACTCACTTCTGTCCGTCATTGGATCCATGAGCAAAGCTCACGAGTACGCTCGATCCGATGAGGGTTGTCTTGATCCAGGTCTTCGGATACTTGTTCCAGAATCTACCAGGATGAGAGAAAAAGTCCTTGTTTCGGACATACAGATGGAGTATATGCATCGCACCAAAAGCCAGCATAAATCCAAATACAGGAGAAAAGAGGAGTGACTCAAATGTAGAGATCACTTTCG
>JAYTJD010000079.1:0-1664 GCA_043731405.1 Candidatus Altimarinota bacterium | reverse complement strand
ATACGGGTAATGTAGGTATCTGAACTAGTACCCCAGTAGCAAAACTTGCTGTCAACTCACTCGGACTCATAAGCTTCGCTAACAATGCAGCCTATGATATAGGTGCTGGTCGTATAGCAGCTGGTCAATCTATTTACTCATATGGTAGGATATGTGCTGGGGCAGCGAGTGGAGACTGTACTGGTGGGGGAGGATTCCTAGCAGATAGTGCCGGTACAGTTACGGCCACTAACTACTACTACAACTCAGATAGAAATCTGAAGACGAATATAAAGGTGATATCTTCTCCTCTTGAAAAGATCATGAGTCTCAACGGATATACATTTGATTGGAAGAGTACTGGAAAACCAGGATTGGGTGTGATTGCACAAGAAGTAGAGAAAGTATTCCCAGAACTGGTAGCGGAATCTAAGAATGCATCAGGATCAACGATCAAGTCTGTACAATATGGTAATCTAGTGGCCCCGATCATCGAGGCTATCAAGGAACTTGCTACCACAGTCAAATCTAACAATGCTGATATAGTTGCTCTCAGATCAGAAAATGAAATCCTGAAGAAGCGTCTCGATGCGATCGATGCGAGACTCACTCGGTAGTCTTCATTTTTTATTCCTTTCCTTTCATCTATATATATAATCACTCTATGCAAAAAATAATTTTACTTTTACTTCTCATCACGACTTTTCTCCTTGGATCAGAGACTCATGCATATCGTATTGAAGCTACAAGTTGGGGTGCTGACTGGGCTTATGATGCAGACGGATGATGGAGGTATCATCGTATGTACAATGCGAGTGGAATACCTATATTTGTTCCTGGTAAAGATAATGCTGGGGTTGTAAATAATGCTAATTTTTATACTATTTCTTGGTACAAGCAACGACCATGATCAATTCGTATCCATACTATAGTTCCAGTATGAATAGGTATCACTAACTGCCCATGATCCCAAGTTCCTGATGGCAATATTAATTATTGGGGAACATCAAATGGTAATCAAGCTGTTTGATGAGCTACTACGGTTCTTGCAAATGGCTATTGGGAACACCGTAGTCCACTCAACTGGTTATGGTGATTTGATGGCGAGTTGCGATGCGATTTTCAATCAATTTACTAATATTATAGCTGCTTTCTACTTTCTATTTCTTGTTCCTTTTTAGTCTTATGTTTATACGCATATTATACTTCATTTCATTCTTTTTGAGTATCGGTTTTTCAGTAGCATATGCAGTCATATATCCTACAGCTCCAAATCCTGGAGGAACTGAGGTGACTGGTGGATATTTCAATACGTATTTCACCAATATGTTCACGGATTGTTATGCATGAGAGGTGTTGTTTGGATTCGGCAGTACTGGGCTCCCTCATTGTCAGACGATCCCAGTCTCTCCAGTATCCAACGCTACACTATCTCTCTCAGGATCACTCGTCGGTACACCCAACTATGTAGTCAAGTATACCCCGACGGGTACAGGGATCAATGACTCTCAGATATTCGATGATGGTACGAATGTAGGAGTAGGTACCGCGACTCCCAGTGCCAAATTCGAGGTCAACTGACAAGTCAAGATCACAGGAGGTACTCCTGGGCTCAATCGTGTGCTCACCTCAGATGCTACAGGTCTTGCATCTTGGTCATCATCGATTGTAGGTGCTACCGCTAC
>JAYTJD010000078.1:0-4232 GCA_043731405.1 Candidatus Altimarinota bacterium | reverse complement strand
CGAGCATCTCACGCAAAAAGATACTCGGGAATGGACTCCAGATTGTAGATTTTGTTCGATATTTTTTCTTGGCGAGATTCACCGAGTTCGAACTCCTTCTCGATATACTTCACGAGTCGCTTCATCTTGGTCTCTTCCTTGATCTTCTCACTCGCCATCGAGTCCATATAGTCCTGACACACTTCGGCGACCTCATCCGAGGTGAAGTCGGGATGAGCGGTGATGACGCGAGTGATGAGATCCGTGAACATGGTATGGTGCTTTAGTTGGGCAGAGTGTAGTGAGAAAAGGGGATCAGTCAAGGAGGGTGAGATGAGAAAAAACCCTCCACTGGGAAGGGGATTTTGGTTTAGTAGATTATTTTTGTATCAAGATATACTTTATTTGCAATCTCACCATAGTCATCTATTGTTCATTTGTGCAAGTACTTCAGCAGAAGCAAGTAAAGAACTATAAGTATTCGCCGCTTTGGCGTATTGTTTTGCATATCCATCACTGATGATTTTTTTGGCAAATAACTGATCATCTATCCAAATATGAAGGAGGTATCTCCCATATCTATCTCGCTCAGGTTGGATGGCATCTTTTTCTACTACCACCAGTTTTTCAAGGAGTATACTTTTGGCATATGCACTTGCAAGCTTGCCATCACATTCTGCATGTCCATATCTGATGGCACTAGACTCTGGTGCGTCTATACCAAGTATTCTCACATTGGCATCCAATCATATATCGATAGTATCTCAATCTATAACACGAGTTACAACAAATAGTTTTTTCACATCTTGAGATTTTTTCGGGGTCTCTACTATCGTACTTTGTTCATCTCCATTTTGCGTAGAGCCAGAAAGTATGGTATTTTCTTTTACCAAAATAGATTCTTCAATAAAATCTTTTTTGGTATTAATTTCACTAACTTCTATTGGTAAATTCCTTGCTCATTCTCTATTTTCTCAAGAGAATATGAGTATAATTCATATTGATAACATAATCATCCCAATAATGATATAGGAAAAGTATTCCTCGATGAGATCGTACATACTAATTGATTACAAGATATTTTTTCATAGCATATTCAAATCATTCCTCGATGTCACTGATATTTTTCTTGAGTTTTTCTATTTTCTTTTCTATTTTCTTAACATCAGTATCTCGAGCCTTTTTGATCTTATCGAAAGTGGTAATAAGACTCTTGTCGATTGTATCTGCAAATGTGAGAGCAGTTGATACTGTGTCATTAACACCTGCCATTCAGATTAGGCTTTTATCTATGTTTTGGATACTTCTATCTATGTCTATGTGAGTTTTTACTTCCTCCAGTATTTTCTTATCGCGATCATCCCTCATTGATGAGATAATAGATTCCTTATTGGTAATTTCTTTTACTATCGTATCTTTTTTTACTTGTATTACCGCGATTTGTGTATCGAGGTTTTTTCTATGATTACTTTGTTTAATCCATTTTTGCCATCTTTTCCATGAAGTATATAAAAAGTATATGATTGATTTTGGGATAATTACCAGTGGTGCACTGATTGTGCTAAATCCTTTTTTAGAATTTGCTATTGCCTCAAAACCGTATGCAAGAGCTAAGCTTGCTGGTAAAAGAAAAAATGGCATAATTGATTCTATTGTTGATCCGTCTCATCCAAATATACGAGTCCAAATAAAATAACCAAACCCTCATCCGAATGAAACAAACGAAGCAAATATAAAACCATACTTGAAAAAATGTCCTAATATTTTTCATTCTTTTGCCTTTCGAATACTGATATCTATAAGTACAAGAATAATAATCGGCAGAAATAATGAAATAAAAATACTGAATGTTTCATATGAAACGGAGATTAACCCTGTTTGCATCAGATATTCTCATCTTCTAATGTGTTCAGCTGAAAGATCGTATACAGTCTTGTACATGAGTAAGATATCTCAAACAAGAAGTGATAAGAGACAGAGTATGACGACCATAGTACCAATACCATGTCAAAGGTTCTTGAAGTCTTCTTGAATAGATTGTACCAAACCATCCCCATCTTTACTCTCCTTCATCGCTGACTTGATATTATTATTTTCGACTTCAGTTTTACTCTCTTCGAGAGACTGGAGATTATCATCACAGGTTGATATCTTTGCTTCAAGCTGTTTGATCTCTTGCATTATTAGATCTCGCTTGATGGCGTATTCGTCAGTATGAACATCGAGTTCCTTGCAGATATCGCCGTAGATACTAGCGATATCGAGACTTGACACAGTATTTTTGAGCTCGTCTATGTGTCATGAAACATTTTCTATTATGGATTTTACTTCATTGATATCGTTACTTCATATTATTGATTTTAATTTATCTGATATACTACTCATAGTTTGATCTTCTAGGTTGAGTAGGTCATTTTTCTTTATATCTTTGATTTTTTCTATGACTTCATTGAGTTGGGAAATAATACTTTGTATGCCCTCCATCTCCTGTTTTATTACAAGTTCTTTCATTCTCATTTTTATAATTCCTATTTTCCCTTTGATATCTAGTTTCTTATCTTCATTGAATACATCTTCTTTGAGTGCTTTACCAATATTTTTGATTCATAATATAGCAGATTTGTATCCTAGATAGTAGAATTTATTCCTATAAAATAATGCTATATAAGAATAGCGTATAAATACTAAAAGAAATCATATAGACAGTATTCATAGGAGTATATACGCCAACATGAGAATCGGAGGGAGTCCTAGAAAAGCAGTAAACATAAAATTATGGGTTAGAGGAGGTAACAAGATTGGATTTTATTTTTGATAGAGTATTTTTGAGCTCTCATTTGCAAGTTTCATCTTGAATAGACTCAATATCATATCAAGGGATATCAACGAATGAAATACTATTTCATTTCCGTATATTTGGGTACATACCTTGGATTTTTGAGAGATATACATCTCAATAGTCTCCACTAATCTTGGATCATCTTACACATCATTTTGCTCCTGAGTTCCAACATCTATTGTAGCGGAAGTCTACATCACGATTATATCGTATCGACATATTTTTCCAGTCATTACAACTCCACTCATTGAGTTCTCGACCATATCATATAATCGGAAATGTTGGGTATGAGTTGATATAGAGGCTAAAATATTTATTTGAGAATTTTTCATTTTTCAGTCTTTCAAATTCATTATTTATGTAGTCAAATACAGCTACAGAATCTCGATTTTGAGTTTTTAGTTCAGATAAATGTTTATTAAGATGCTCTTCAAATTGATTTTTATTAAAAAATGTCAGGGCCTTTTCGTAATTAAACTCTTGATCATCTTTTTCTGCCAATCAAATTCATAGGGTAAAGGTTTTTTGATGATTTTTCTCTAGGTTGAATATTTCTATCGAAATAGGTGGCAGTCTATAATTGAGTATGAGCGGATCGCTCGATGAGCCAAGTATATCTACATATACTGAGTCTCAGAAGTTGAGTGTATATATTTCAAATATATTTTTCAGGCTCTGCAATTTCTGCGGATCTGATGGCTTATTGATAAAAGAAAGTACATATAGATTAGGATTTTTTGTGACAATATTGTTTTCTACAATAAATCATCCAGTCCCACTATTTCAAAACAATTGAATACTGTTTTCTTTATCACAAATTGTATTTTGTCCGCATTTATTCAATAACTCCTCTCAATCAATTATCATGATATCCCTATCCTTGTACTGTATTTGGATTTTAGAACTATTTTTCCCACATTTTATACTAAATTTCTTATTGTACTCGCTTTCAATACTGCTTGAAGTATTACATACATAATTATATGCATCTTTTTTAGGGAGAGCATTTTTGATTTCTGCCCAAAAATACCATATCAAAAACCCTCCTCAAAATACCAAAATTATGCATATCATAGATATGACTATTCCTATAATCCAATTTTGTTTTGAATTATCATTGATTCACTTAACCTCAGATATGTTTTGATCTATTCTATCTGGTTCATGATTATTTCTGGAATCACTAGTTCATGTCCACTCTCCACATGCATGGCATTTTCTTGCTCATGGGCGGATATCAGTGAGGCAATACGAGCATTGCTGTCCTTTTTTCATAATAAAAGCACTTACAAAAGTAAATGCTAAAAAAAGTTTTGTGATGTGGTTATTTTAGCAAACAAAAAGGGCAACCGAAGTCATCACTCATTATTCGCTAAAATAACCGTTTCCCAACGATAAAGTATGGAAGAGGGCG
>JAYTJD010000077.1:0-1671 GCA_043731405.1 Candidatus Altimarinota bacterium | reverse complement strand
TGTGTCGTAGCCACTCGTACACTCCTCGCTCCTGTGATGCCCGTCGCTGGATAGGTGAATACTGCGGTATTGACTCCATATCCTCCCTGATTCCAGTTAAGGGGAAGTGTCCCTGCAGCATTCCCAGTTTCCACAGAGGGATTGAGTACAAGATTGGTGGCAGGAGGACTGACTGTATTCGCTATGGTGACTGTAATACTTTTGATCGATTCATTCCCAGCGGTATCTATCGCACGAGCGGTGATAGTATGGGTACCGTTAGATATGATGGTGGTATCCAGAGCATATGAGTAAGGAGAGCTCGTGCCATCGGGTGAGATACTACCACCAGCATCCAGAGTATAGTTCACTCGGAATCATCCATTCTCACCAGCAATAGTGCTGACGAGATCCACCACTCCAGAGAGCGTAGATCCAGAGAGCGGAGATGTAAATGTGAGCACTGGAGGTGTCGTATCCGTAGGGGTGCCAGTGATCTGAGTACCCACAATCCTGATATCATCCATCCAGACGAAGTCATCTCCATCACCCAGATTCTCTCTGATTCGAAGTGCAAATGATGCTGAGTTAGCGGCATCTGCAGGTAGTGCAATAGAGTATGATGTGAGTTGTTCGGGTGTAGTGAATATAGCCGTTGGGATCAGTCCTGCTCCATTGCTGGTGGCTATCTCTCTATCATTGGCGGCATAGAACATATGGAGTGTATTGGTATTATTGATCGATCGAATTGGCTTCCAGACAGATCCATCGGTTGTGTATTCGAGTATCACTGAGTCTCAGGTTTCTAGCGTATCCCACTTGTAACAGAAGGATATGAGGATATTCTGGTACCCGAGAGTTGATACGGATTTCTGGAGTAGTTGAGTGCCTATTGTATCGGTTCCTGTGATTTTCACTGCACTAAGATTACTATCAGGTCCAGCCCTACAGGTTCCAGCACTCATAACAAAGTTTGATCATTTAGGACTATTCCAAGCATTGAAAGTCTGGTCTTCGAATCCATCAAAGAATAGGGTGGACCCGGTAGTAGTTGTACCAGTACCTGTTGTATTTTTATTGAGTACAAATGTAACAGTATTTGAAGTCTTGATATTTCCAGCAGCATCTCGAGCTATTGCGGTCACTCTATAGCTTCCATTTGGGGAACTAGCAGTGTCCCATACAAGAGAATATGGAGAACTAGTATCTTCATTGCCTTGATTGGCTCCATTGATCTGGAACTGTACTCCTACAATACCAATATTATCACTTGCGTTCGCGGATAGAGTGATAGACTGACCACTGAGAGTACTCCCCTCAGTAGGACTCGTTATAGCAATACTCGGCGGTGTCGTATCTGTCTGTGTGGGAGCATCCCCAGTGAGTGAGATATCATCCACTGTTACGTTACCAACTCATGATATCGCTTGCCATATGGTGAGTGAGGTGACTCCTGCTGGAGGAGTGAGTGTCAGCTGTACTCCCGTGGCGGTTGTGGATGCCGGGAGAGCACGCAAGAACACATAGTCATATACTCCCGTTGTAGATCGATACCTCACAAAGAGAGAAGATGATATGTTCGCTATATATCTTTCCGAATAGGTATATACTTTGCCTGGAGTGACACTCACATCATCAAAGTACCACTTCGCATCACCACTCGTATATTGTGTCGTAGCCACTCGTACACTC
>JAYTJD010000076.1:0-10672 GCA_043731405.1 Candidatus Altimarinota bacterium | reverse complement strand
TGATGAGAAAACTGTATATTCTATTCAAAACTGACATATCATTTTTAGTCAAAATGTAGATAGAGAGTTAAATGATTTATTTCAGAATTTCATTCTGAAACTTAATAAGTCTATCAAGGATGATCTTCAAAAACTTATGAAATTTCTTTGAATAGATCATGGTTTCTTTTATCAAAAAGATGAAAAATATGAAAAATGAAAAATAGAATTTCTTCAAAAAAATCCAAAATTTGATTCGTTTATTGAAATGCTTGATGGCGACAGAAAGTGGTATTATCTACTTAATACTATCAGGAATTGATATGAACACGATTGATTCAAATTACCAGATATTGAATATGATTTCAAGGCAAATAATATTGTTATTCCTAAAGAGATAATGAGGATTGAAATACTTTGGGAAAATGGATGGCAGTTTATTGAAGATGTTATTATAAAATGATTAAGTCTTCATCTTCAAGAAGGGTGTTTCTTTATAACAGTACCAGAAGATCAAAGGGATAAAAGTATGCCATTGAAATATAACATCAACTGGGTGGATCCTGCAGAAGTAAAATAGAAGAGTTCAATTCTACTTATGGAATAAGTAGAATAATTATATTTGTTACTGAATAGTGACTAAATAGTCTGTAACATAAGTATTGTTATTTAAAGAAAGGGATCTTATTTTGAGTATATTAAAAAAATCTCAGTACTTTTCCTTTACTTTATTATAGTTTTCTATAAATTGCCTTAAAAGTTCACTTATGCTCCCATTTGATACCTCCAGTTTTTCTTTTGACATTCTTCATTTTTCCCTATAATCCAACACATTAATCCGCCACACGCGGATTTTAAAATGCTTTGACGAAAAGAAGAAATTCTATATACTCTTCCCTGTTATTCCTCGTCTATTCCCTATCCTCCCTTTCTTATGTTCAATTTTATCACTGAAGCCAACACCGAGCTCGAACACGTAGTATGGCCGACTCCCGCTGAGAACAAAAAATACATGATCTACAACGTCGGTGTCATCATAGTGCTCACTATATTCCTTGCGATCCTCGGATATGGTGTGACGAACGGACTCCGACTCGCTCGTGATCAGTTTCCACATGATGTAGCTCCTATATCGACAGTCAGTGGTGAGGATACTATGAGTCAGGCTGAACTCGACAAGCTCTTGCAGAATATCCAAGTCAATACTGGTAGCACAGCATCAGGAACCAAGACTGCAACTGGCAACTAATAATAGCTTTGTTGATATCCCCAAATTCTAATTCCTAAATACTAAATATACTATGTTCGACCTCCTGACTACCAAAGAAGCATGAGAATGGTACGTGATCCGTGTGATATCTGGTACTGAAGACAATGTCAGGTCATCGCTGATGCAGCGAAGAGAGGCATTTGGCCTTGAGCAATATATCATCGATGTATTCATCCCGACACACGATAGTGTCACCGTCCGCAAGGGTGGAGAAAAAGTAAAACGCAAAAAAAACATATTCCCAGGATACATCCTCGTCCGCATGATCGTGACCAACGAGAGCTGGTATATCGTCCGCAACACTCCTAACGTGACAGGTTTCCTCGGAGCCGGTACCGTCCCAGTACCAGTCCGTGGAGAGGAGCTCGAGCAACTCAAGGGCATTCTCGAAGAGAAGAGTGAAGAATACAAGACCAATATGCAGGTTGGGGAATTCGTCACGATCGGTTCAGGTCCATTCGAGGGCAGCGAAGGCAAGATCGTCGAGATCAACAAACAAAAGGGTCTCGTCAAGGTCATGGTCAATCTCCTTGGACGTGAAACACCTGTCGAGATCGAGTTCTCGAGTATCAAAAAGCAATAATTATTTCCCTTTATGCGTATAGCATTGATTACTCTTGCTGTTGCTAGTCTTGCCTTTATCGGCAGTATTATTTGGAGTTTTGCTGAGAAAAACGGTATCGAACTCATGCCAAAAATCGATACGAGCCTCAAGATTCAAAATAATGTCAGTATCACCGATATTCTCAAAGAACAAGGAAAAACAGACTATCGTATCAAGGAACTCGAGGCAAAGATCGATATATTGAGTGGTAAGACACCGACAGTATCTCAGCTCCTACCTACAGTTGGTACTGGTATCACGAACAATATGAGCTCGAGTGGAACCTCCCAATCAGGATCAACTCCGGTCATCATCCCAATATCAGCAAAATTCTTGACGAAAGTGATCTCCAAAATGAATCTGACTCTCGGTAAGAATACTGGCATCTATGGACTCTCGACATTTGATGCGAGTACGATATACTCGACCTACTCGGATGCCAAGTCTGGTATCACGGTCATAGCTACTCGTACTCCTTACCCTTCTTGGCTCGCGAACTGGAGATCGGTCGACAAGGCTCTCTTCGTAGTCAACGAGTCCAAGACATTCCTCCCATTTGCGAGCTTTTATCTCAATCCACCAAAAGATGATAATATCATCCGACTCGTGATGCAAGTTGAGTCTCAGACACTCCTCATCTCGATCCCAAAGTCCCGATTCGCAGAGTTCAAAACCATGATGACAAAAAAGTAGTAGGCTAGTAGGATAGTGATTGGTAATTAGCGATAATCAACCCATCATTCCCCTGCTCATCTACTCATACTATCCCAACATTATACCAATCCACTAACCTACCAATTCCTATGGCTGACAAATCAATCCTCCTCACCCGCGACGGTCTCACAGAGCTCCAGAACGAACTCCGCATCCTTCGCGAAGTCACTCGTGTAGAGATAGCGGATAAACTCAAGGAAGCTATCTCTTATGGAGATCTCTCTGAAAATGCTGAGTACCAGGCTGCTCGTGATGATCAAGCTCAGGCAGAGCTCCGTATCGCTGAGCTCGAGGAGATGCTCAAACCAGGATCATATGAGATCATCGATGAGAAAAAGAAAAAAACTGGTATCAATGTCGGATCAGTAGTCACACTCGAGGACACTGAGAAAAAAGAAACTATCACCTATACGATCGTCGGTTCTCAGGAAGCGAGTATCCTCGATGGCAAAATCAGCAATGAGTCTCCTATTGGACGATCTCTTATCGGTAAGAATACTAGTGATAGCGTCACTGTAGTGTCACCATCTGGAAAAACGGAGTATTCTATCCTCAAAGTTGCATAATATGTTCTCAACTATCCATACATTTCTCGAGACACACACGATTATCATACCATTTATATCATTGATCGTCGCCATCATAGTGAAGTGACTTGTTCATGCTCTTAAATGACGATTTTCATTTGCTAGAATGTTCGGAAGCGGTGGTATGCCATCCGCTCACTCGACATTTGTCATCGCACTCTCGACCGCTATGGGACTCAAATACGGACCATGGAGTGATGAGTTTGCTATCTGTCTCGTCATCTCGATCATCATCATATACGACGCTATGAATGTGAGATATCAGGCAGGACTCCACGCGAGAGTCCTCAACCGTCTCACTCTCGATGATGGACAGATACTCAATGAGTCTATGGGACATACCCCTCTCGAGGCACTCGTAGGTGGCATTATCTGATTCCTCACTGCGGTCATATTTCTTGGTCTTTAAACAAAGTCATGAATTCATTAGTAATAAAAAGCTGTAAACATCAAAACAATAGCATCACTTTTATCAGAGAAGCTGATAGTATCTATGTTGAATGAGCTGGTAAGGATAGCTGGACTCAAACAGATGCTATTATACCAAAAAATCTACTAAATGTTAAGGATATAAAAATACTGAGATGACGATGAGATAATGACATTACTGTAACTATTGAAGCCGCTAAAAATACAATCTCTGCTGTTATAGGTTCTCCTTGACAGGCATGAGACATATTCAACTCCAAAGATACTTATAAATCTTTCAACTCTATACTTGAGTGAACATCTACAATACATGAACTACTTCTGAAAATTCTTGATTAATCCCTCCAGTTAAAATGTTTTCTATCCACGACGAAGCCGCCATCATAGAACTCCTCGAAGCCAACGGACATAAAAAATTCCGTTATGCACAGATCGAGAACGCGATATACAAAAATCTCGTGACCGATTTCGATATGATCGACACACTTCCACAATCGATCCGTGATCTATTGAAAGAAAACTGTTCATATAATTCGCTCTCGCTCCACAGTGAGAAGACAGACCCAGAGGGTCAGACGACCAAGTTCCTCTTCACGACCCATGATGGCAAGATGATCGAGGCCGTCATCATGCGTCATCTATCGGGACGCAATACGCTCTGTGTGAGCTCTCAGGCAGGTTGCCCTATGGCCTGTACGTTCTGTGCGACGGGTAAGCTCTGACTCATCCGCAATCTCACATTCGCCGAGATCATCGATCAGATCATGTGGGCAGTACACCATCTTGCCAAGGAGGATCGCAAACTACGCAATATCGTCTATATGGGTATGGGTGAGCCACTTCTCAATTATGGAGAGGTATCTCGGTCGATACATATCGCCTGTGGACAAAAGAAGCTCGATCTCTCGAACCGTCGTATCACCGTCTCGACCTGTGGTATTGCACCTCGTATTATTGATTTTGCTCGGGATTTTCCTCAGGTATCTCTCGCAATATCTCTGCACGCCCCGAACGACGAGGCTAGACGCAAAATCATGCCCGTCGAGAATACCTATCCGATTGATGTCCTCTTTCAAGCTATCGATACTTATGTGGAGATTACGAACAAGCGGATATTTTATGAATATATCATGATAAATGGGGTCACAGATCGCCTCGAATACGCGGGTCAGCTTGGTGAGCTATTGAAGTGACGACTCGCTCATGTCAACTTCATCCCGTACAATCCTGGAGAAGGCACTGATAGTAACGGATACCTCCCGACGAGCAAGATGATGATCAAAAAATTCCAAGATACGCTCGATCGATATGGTATACCATCGACTGTTCGTCATACGATGGGGGATGATATCGATGCGGCGTGTGGGCAGCTCGCACTCAAGGAAGAGGGCAAGTCACTCGCTACAGAGGTAGGTCGCACTCTCGGGAAGACAACGAACAAAATATAATACTCTCTATGGAACCATCCGATATCTCATCATCTCCTGAGCCAGTCAGTAACACTACTGTCGTCACAAAAGAAAAACCATCACGCAAGGCACAACAGCGAGAGGCTCGCCGAGCCAAGATGGTAGAAAAGGCGAAGCGAAAAGTCAAAGTCGCAAAAAAAGCCGAACGCAAACTCGTGATCAAATCTGAGCGAGTCAAGGCAAACAAACATGAGAATAGCAAACGCAAACTCGTGAGAAAAATCCAAGCGAGAGAAGAGGCAGGTACTCTGAAGAAGACAGATACTCAGATATCAAAACCTGAGAAAAAAGTATTCGTCAAAGATAATTTCGGAATACTGCAGAAAAAATAGTTACTAATACATTGTCTCACCCATGATATAGTTACCCTGATGTAATCATCACGTTAGATAATTCATTCAACGACTTTTTCCACCATCATAGCTATGAGGAGACATAAAGTAGTCACTTCCACAACGAAATCATGGAGACTTAGGGTCTACATAGTCAATTCATTCAATGTGTATACCAAATGCATATGCAGATCATTTTTCGACTGGACATGCTATATTACCATCAGTACTGGATCCTGGTGTAGTCGTCGGATAAGGACGAGTGAATCCATAATTAATATAAGAAAAATTACCAAAAGTACACGAATAAACCAATACTCAGGCTTGTGTAATGGCATCTATTCGTCGTTCTCATTTGATCTGAGGAAGCCTGGTACTGATATATCCTCCTGTGTAGAGAGCTGTGAGAAATGAGCCATCTCTATCGCTATCCCATCACGCACAATCAGATCACTCAAATATATTGGGTGGCCAATTTCACTTATCAGATGAGTAGAGGCTGATACCTCAGATATATTGTTTTGCTACTGTGATTCGAGTGGCATTCCTCGATCTACTCAGATAGCCACTCAGCGATGGGAATAGTGCAGCCGCAAGGATACCGATGACCCCAATAACAATCATGAGCTCTCCTAAGGTGAATCACTTTTTCAGGTGTTTGATCATAGATATCCACATTACAAACTATACTCCCCATATCTTATGGAATTACCCCCCCCCCGTCAAATCCGAATTTTTTATGGAGCACCCCTGTAGATTTTTTTGATTTTCTGTCATTTTTCCCTATACTAGAACACATGAATCCAACTCTACCGAGTCCACTCGATGACATCATAGCCAACATAGAGGAGCTCAAGGGTCGCAACCAGTATGCCAAGGCGAGACAAACTGCTCTCCAGGCACTCAGCAAATATACTGATGACTATCGTATCTATGAGGAGCTTGCCGATATCTACATCTTCGAGGAGAATCTGGATAAAGCCGAGGAGGTGATCGGATATGCTCGTGCTCTCCATCCAGACTCTGGTACTGGAGCGTATCTGGAGGGATATATAGCGGCGGCTCGTGGGGACTTTGATCGAGCGGTCGCGATCCTGACTGTAGCAAATACCCGATTCCCGAACAACGCTGAGATCATCCGCAATCTCGGATGGTCATATGTGATGCTCGGTGAGATCGCTCGTGGTCTCGGACTCCTCAGGCGTGCCTATGCTCTCGCTCCGACTGATATGATGATTGTGAACGATCTCTGAGTAGCCCTGATGGCGAGTGGAGCCGAGGAAGAGGCTCGATTGCTATTCCAAAAAAATGGACACACACTCGGACTCGGTGCCATCGAAGCGATGGATAACTAATTCTTAATCTATATTTCTCTTGTTTACTATTCCTGTCTGAGACCTTATATCGAGCTATACTGGCGACAATCGCGAATTCGCATTTGCTGGACCTATTTTTGACGGATACTATGAGGATATCAGATTCCTCTCTGATCTCGAGTTCGCGGTCTCTATCATGACTCTCGATGATGGGATATATGTCTCATGGAGCTATCTCCGGACTACCGTCGAGTATGAGGGCAAAAAAGAAATCATCGAACTCGCCCCGTTCGATCGCACCTGGAAGATCAAGCTCGAGAAGTGAGATCCAGATGATATATCTGAGATCGATATGAGATCGCAGACAATAGACCTCGGACCCGTGATACGAGAGGAGATCATTATGGAATGTTGCAATAGTTTTTAGATATTATCTCCTCTTCAGGAGATTTTTTATTTTTTGGAGAACTGAGAATATACTATACTTCCACGAGAGTGGGTAGAGTATCTTAGCAGGGAGCGTGACCACTTTTCCGCCAAATCGGGACTTGAAAAAACTCACCCCAGCAAGTGCATCATTGGTATCATCAGGGGGAGATATCCCGAGATAATCATATACCCTTGCTCCGTGGGATTTTGCTATGCATATAGCCTCCCACTGGAGCAGATATGATCCGAACACTCTACGATCTGATGGATCTGATGAACTCGCTCCATAGTAGTAGATCGCTCGATCTGGAGCAAATACAAAAATACCAGCTGCGATCACTCGTCACTCGAACCGAGCAAAGTAGAGTCATCACTGATTTGTTTTTTCGAGATGTTGTATGAATATCTCATAGTATTCACGACTATTCCCAGCAAATCCATCTCGTATGAGCGTATCCACGAAGAGCTGCATCCATACATCTATATTGTCTTGTGTCGGATCCGCTCGCTCCACTACTACTCCCCTTTTGATCGCAGTGCGGATATTGTATCGTCACTTCTCATGCATCTGAGCCAGGATCTCATCTTCTGTGAGAGTGAGATCCAGTATTCGTGTGTGTGGTGTGAGGAAGTTTTTATAGGGTTTATTTGTATTATTGCCTTGTATCTCTCCATCTATTGGCTCTATCTGGAGGAATAGTATATTTCTGGATTGCAGCTCTTTTTGCAATGCGATCATGCAATCCTCCCAATCAGATCCAATCTGAGAGTGTGATACTCCGAGTGAGAATGCCCCAAAAAACCCGAGTCACACGGATCGTATCTCAACGAGAAGATAGGTTGATTGGATATCTCCATAGTAGAATACCTCTAGAGCTTGCCCTGACTCCTTGAGGATATCTGCCCAAGTCGGCGACTGCCAGAATGAGAGATCTGAGCTCACTATCTCGGATGCTGGGATAATACGGTATTGCATATGGAAAGTGTAACAAAAACGAGAGAAAAGCAAGGAAAAAGTTGCAAGAAAAGCCGAAACCTGATATACTGTCATTGTTAACTTAGGATTTTACTCGGTTCTAAGTACTAAAATTATATATACCCCTTAAGGGTACTAACCCCTACTCCTATGCTCACGCAACTCGAGGTTAACAAATCCTCTACCAATACTGGTGTCAAAATATTCGCCTTCAAGGGAGAACTCGATGAGACCAATGTGGATACCACTTTCCCGAATATCATCACTGAGATCGGAGAATTTTCTCACTCTCGTACCCTATTTAATATGGGTGGGCTCACATATCTCAATAGCAAATCTATCGGATATATCGCCGATATCGCTCAGCGGACTGAGGATGGAGGTGGCAAGTTCGCCCTCTGTGCCCTCTCAAGTGAGGTACACGATACTCTCGATCTCGTCGGGATCACCTCTATCGTCCCAGTATTCGAGACTCTAGAGGCAGCAGTCGCTGATCTGTCAAAGTAAAAACACGAAATAATATCAATAAAATCATACAATATGGCAGTATTCTATAAAAACATCGACACCGTCAGATCTCCCATAACTCCTGAAAAAAATGCAGAAGTAGCAGATACCAAGTCCAAACTCGCAGAGCTCAAGGTAGCAATCCAATGCGAGACTGATATTGCAAAACGCAAAGAACTGGAGCGAAAACTAAGTCGTATGGAGAAGTTTGACCGTTTGCAGGAGGGAACGGATATCAAAGATGAGAAAACAAAAGAAGATGTCCAAAAAATCCTCAAGTGAAAAAATACTGAGACCTATAGTAACTCTGATCTCCTCACATTACGCAAAAAAAATATCGATATAGCCAGTCTCACTCTCGTGAATAAAGAAAACCCTGATACAGCAGTAAAATCAAATGAACTCAAATCAGGAGACTCATTCACTGTGAATTTCGGATCTAATGCGAGCCTCCGTGATCGTACAGGTGCTGGTGACATACTCCCTCCTACAGTCAAAAATATCCGAATCAATGGTGTAGAATGTGAACGCAAGAATACTCCTCGTCCTGGGTACTATGATGCCAAGTGAGAATATCAAAAAATACTCGATGGATATACTATCGATATAGTTACTACTGGAAATGGAGCTGATGAGGATAACAAAGCAAATGAGAAGAGATGGAAGAATGAACGAGTCAATGATATGATCGATATCAATGGAGGTAATCCTCTTGCCGATACAGAGGATGATCGATCTTTATTTTCCGATGTTGTACAAGAAACAAAAGAAAGAGAAGTACTCAGAAAATCATATGAAAAACAGATATTATGATTCGAGCGAATTGTACCTTGATCAGAAGAATGCAAAGTACTATTTAGAAATGCTTGCAAGTTCGCAGGTATAAATGAAGATTGGGCATCCAGTAATGCTATATATAAAATATTACAAAATGAATCTGGTGGATATGTAGGAAGACTTAATTATACTCTCGGAAATATGGGACTGGAGGAGTTCAAATGAATTGCTCTCTCATGAGATAGAGTTCCTGCTAGATCAAGTGCAAGTGGATTGGGACAATTACTCCTAAGTAATGTAGATAAATACTATCCATCATGACGAAAAGGCATAGGGAATCCTTTGGATGAAGCAGTGGGAATGATAAAATATATACAAGATAGATATTGAGATCCCCAAACAGCTCTATCAGTCTATTGAAAAGTATGAGACTATACTCATGCTTCTACATGAAAAACTCTCTCAAAAACTTTTAAAGAAGGATATTAAAACAACCTTCCCTGCCTCTCTATCCCCGCCACTTCGGCGGGTTTTTGTATAGCATAGAGCCTCTTGATATCTGACTTGAGCTCATATCCCACGAGCTCTATATCTGAGTCGAGGAGATAAGAGACAAATCCACTACAATCAACAAGAGTCGAGTCGATCACATATACCTCACTATCATATCCAATACAGATCTTGTCATGTGAGTCAGAAGATATGATGACTTTCTGAGATTTTCCAGTTTCTATACTCGCCTGGAGCACCTCGAGTTTTCCTATCGTATCGATTGTTATTGTCTCTATTTTGGGTGTTTCTTTTTGTGGAGCGAGCAGACTCTGTGGCATGAGAGATCGGAACTCGTATTGCTGGAGGAGGGTGATATAGGCAGGTGAGCTGACTCCAGGAGCAAATGGTGCCTCTGGCAGACGCGAGACATCGAGATCCGTGATGATCGATGCGAGTTGCTGTGAGAGGAATGCGTTTTCTTTTTGAGCTATCAGCACCTCTTGCATATTGGGAGTCAGTTCGTCGAGATGATCATAGATTCCCTGGAGGGTAGAATACTTTGAGAGGAGATCGACGGCTTTTTTGGGTCAGAATCCCGCAATCCCTGGGATATTATCCGATGAGTCACCTACGATCGCGAGGTAGTCACAGACCTGCTGATAGGGTACGCCGAACTTTTCGATGACATCTTTTTCTTTCAGGAACTTGTGCTTCATCGCATCGAATATGTGGACATGTCCATCTCGGACGAACTGACAGAGATCCTTGTCTGATGAGACGATCACGATCTG
>JAYTJD010000075.1:0-4257 GCA_043731405.1 Candidatus Altimarinota bacterium | reverse complement strand
CTCGATGCTCCCACTCGCGACTACTACCAGATGATCGATGTCTGCTACTCCGGGATTCACAACTGTATCGTCGGGATCGAGTGATATACGGGATCGAGCACTCGGATCCTCGATCTCCAGACTTCTATCAAAAAATCCACACAGATATCTCCCGACTACCACTATCGCAACTTCCTGGTGGCGGCCGAGCTCTACCGTCAGGGATCGTATCGAGCCGTGGATATCCTAGCGAGTGAGATCCTCTCGAAGCGAGCGAACTATACGGAGGTCCGCAAGTTGCGAGGATTCGCACTCTATGAGCTCGGACGCTACAGTGAGGCGAGAGACATCCTCCTGACCTACCTCGAATCCAGTCCCCAGGATATCGAGACGATCTCGAGACTTGGCGAGATCTACGTGTATCTCGGTGACTATACGACCTCGAGCCTCTATCTCAACAACGCCGTCACCGCAGGATATCCTCACAAAACAGAGCTCGAACGCCGTCTCGCCTACAACTATGCGGCACTCGGAGATCATGCGAGTATGCTCAAGGTACTCTCCTATCTCCTCCAGGAGTCCGATGTGACGGAGGATGACTATGCGGTGGCGATCTCACTCGCTCTCAGACAAGGAGAAAATATCAGAGCGTATGCGTGGTCATATGCTGCTATTGGCAGGTTTCCAGCATCTCAGATACTCACACCACTCTATATCTCAGCCCTCAGACTCAATGGGAGATCACACGAGATCCCGCCCTATATCCAGACACTCTCAGATGAGCTCGCAGGGCATCCACTCATCCAGCTCGAGTATGCGACGAGTATGATCGATGATGGACAAATAGATCAGGCTATGGCGATACTCAGAGCGATCAGAGATCAGGATCCGACCACGGACTGGGGGATCGAGGCAACGAGTCAGATAGATCAGATCACCGCACTCCAGAACCAAACTGGATCAGTACTATAAATCCTAAAATATATCCCATATGTTCCGTTCTGACTTCCCTATATTCACATCACATCCAGATCTCGTCTATCTCGACTCTGCGTCCACTGCACACAAACCCCAGAGGGTGATTGATGCGTTATCGCATTTTTTCGCGAATGACTATGCCAATATCCACCGCGGTGCCTATGATCTCTCTATGGAGAGCTCTGGACTCTATGATCGAGCCAAGTCGGCAGTTGCAAAAAAAATGGGTGCCACACCAGCCGAGATCGTATTCA
The DNA here is from genome assembly GCA_043731405.1 of Candidatus Altimarinota bacterium. Taxonomy (GTDB): domain Bacteria; phylum Patescibacteriota; class Gracilibacteria; order BD1-5; family UBA2023; genus JABFSX01. The sequence goes on along the minus strand of JAYTJD010000075.1, from coordinate 3,046 downwards.
CCTACAACGCGACCTACGCGTTCAATCTGATTGCTCAGAGTCTGGTGAAGTCAGGATATCTCACAAAAGGGGATACGGTGCTCCTCTCAAAAGTCGAACATCATGCCAATATCGTCCCATGGCAGATCATCGCAGCCGAATATGGTATCCGTATCGACTGGGTCGAGCTCCATCCAGATGGGACTCTGGACTATGACTCACTCGAGCAAAAGTTGCCAAATGCCAAAGTCCTCTCGATCACCGGTGCGTCGAATGTGACGGGAGAAGTCTTGGATCTGGGTAGAATGAAGGGGATACTTGACTCACTCGAACAAAAACCCCTCTTCATCCTCGATGGATCACAGCGATTCCCACATATGGAGACGGATGTCTTGCAATATGGGATCGACTTCTTCGTAGCGACTGGACACAAAGTGATGAGTGATACTGGGATCGGCTTCTACTATGGTCGCAAGGATCTATTGCAAAAGATGGATCCAGCGTTCTGCGGTGGTGGTGCGATCAACTCCGTCACAACTGAGTGATATACGCCTGCTGGTCTCCCGTTCCGTCACGAACCAGGGACCCCACATATCGCAGGAGCAGTATCACTGCTCGCGGCTCTCGACTATATCGACTCCATCGGAGGATTCCCAGTGGTAGCAAAATATGAGCAAGAACTCACAGAATATGCTCTAGAGCTCTTCTCCGATCTCCCATCATCGATACGACTCCTCGGTTCAAAAAACCCCGAGAATCGCCTCGGAGTATTTTCATTTGTTTTCGACGGCGAGCATCCGAACGATATCGCAGAGGCACTCGCTGATGCAAGTATCTGTGTCAGATCTGGACATCACTGTACCGATGTACTGCACACGACTCTCGGGATATGAGGATCACTCAGAGTGAGCCTCTATCTCTACAATACGAGAGAGGATGTTGATAAGTTGGTGGAGAAGATCAAGAAGGTTATATAACGTAGAGTGAATTTATAGTTACTATGCTCATTTATTTATTTCTAGACTGTCCTGCATGTAATTAATTACAATTGTAACTATTGTTTGTATTGTGGGGTTGCAGTTCTTAAAGTCTATAAAATCAAGTGAATTAATACCTTTTTTTCTGATGATGTCGCTTAATAGTGCATGTAAAAAAGATTGGGTTGCATCATTTACCCCATTAAAATCTAAGATAATTAGATTCTTTTTTTCAATTTCAGGTATTAGTGTCTTTAATCGTAAATCTCTTGCCTTATCCTTATCTTCAGCAAAGTTACCGAATTTTTTATACATATCTATAGTCATATTCAAGTAAGTTATTAACTAAATTTTGGTTTTTTATAGTAATCTTTTTCTTTTACTTTATCGCTAATATGGTACGCATCTTGAATCTTCTTTAGTAATTCTTTAAAATCATCTTGATTATCAAGTGATATATCAAAACCAATAACAGTTCATTGCCATGCAGTTGATAATGTTTTCATTGTATGATTATCTAGTAGGGGGTCTGTGTTAAGTTTAGTATCGTTCCAATTTTTATCTTTTCTAAGCCGATATAGGGTATCTCAGCTATATAAAACAAAGTAATTATTACTTACTTTCGCAATACTCTTTACCAAGAATAATCCAAAACCACCATTATACTCATTTCCACCTCTCATAGCAGTTGTTCATGTAATTCAAGGTGTTAAGGCTAGTTGTATGGCTTTTTTATGAGAATCAGGGTGATGATAAAAATCCAAGGAATTCTTAATTCATATACCGTAATCAGCAATACCAAGAGTAATTTTGTTAGTTTTTTGAATATACTTTGCACATATAAATGCTCATTCTTCAGTATCCGCATGTTCTAATACATTTCTAATCATCTCACTTAGTACATATTTAATGGGATCAGCTTGTTCTGGAGGACAATGTAATAGTGGTACTAATTCTTGGATAATTTCAGAAATCTTACTTTTATCTTTTATTTGATAGAGGGGTATATATTTACCAGCTAGTTCTTTGTTATATTCCTTTGTTGGTAATGTTAATGCTTCTCTGAGTCTCATTGCATCAATCTCTTTTTGTAATGGGCCATTTTGGAGTAATGTTATCTGTCCATTTTCTTTTAAAACTTTTGATCCAAGACATGCAAGCATAGCAAAAACAACGGGGTGTGCTGATGTACACTTTTCATCGAATACAATATTTAAAGTACTAGTATCGGAGGTATCAATTTTATTAATCATAAATTCTATTCCATCCAATCTGCTTTGATATGGGATATGTACTTTCATAGGTTTTTTTAAGTGATGTTATGGTATAATAATATGGGGTCTTCCCCAGTTATCGGTTAGTTTTTCGGAGTAATTTGAGTATTTCTTTATAGATATCTTTGTTGTTTATACGACAATTATATCTAAATTCAGATTCTTTCAAGTAATAATAAAAGTAGGCTTTCTTGATTCCATTGAATCGGGAAAGTCTTCTTTTTGTGAAGCTCCAAAATGACTCAATTCCGTTAATATGTTGGTTTCATCTGGCAAACTCATTGGCTCCATGGTGTACTCTATAGTGCTTCTCGTATCCAAGATTCACGAGTCCATCATACGCTGGCCAACCATCACTATTTATCTCTGTATCTTCAATCTTTGCCTTTCATGTGATGATAGGAATAAGGGTCTTTGCCTTTACATCAGGCACTATCTCGGTATATACTTTTCCATTTCGTTTGAGGAGTCCGAATACTATTGTCTTCATTCCAGCTCATCTTCATCTCTTTCATCTGACTCTGGTAGGTCAGAAATAACTCTCATCTATCTCCATTGTCCCAGACCATACTTCTGCTTTCTCGGCTTCTTGATTCTCGAGTATACACTTACGGATATAGAGATACCAATCATCTATAGTTTTTGGATTTAAACCAATAATTTCATGAGTTTTTGATGAAGGAAGATCCAATGAAAAATACTTGATAATCTCTCTTGTTTTCTTGTTTCAAATTCGGGATTTTTTTCGATACAGGTTTTTCGTCTCCATAGAGCCAGTATATTAGGTAAGTAAATACCGTCAACTGGGGAAGACCC
>JAYTJD010000074.1:0-1681 GCA_043731405.1 Candidatus Altimarinota bacterium | reverse complement strand
CTTTCCTTCTGCATCGCCCAGCCACGAGACAGAGCTGCCAGGTGGTATCGTCATACCATTGTATGTGATAAAACTCAACAGATTGCCCGTTATATGTTGGGCTCCATCCTCTGCTCCAGTGATCACAAGACCGGCAACTTTGTTGGCAAGTGGCGAAGTGCCCGTTTCGAGCAATGAGTCATTCAGCGTGTCCATACGCTCGACAACTCGTTGCATGAGAGATGAGTGGAGTCCCCACCAGATCGGTGTTGCGAATATGATGATATCAGCTGCGAGTATTTTTTTGACTATTTTTGGCCATTCATCACCTTTTCCCATATTTTCCTTGATTCCAACTTTGATATCATAGTCGATGAGGCGTATCATCTCGCTCTGTATATCTGATCTACCCAATTTTTCTATTAGTAACTTTGCGAGTACCGCTGTGTGTGATAGCTGATTTTTTGGTTTCAGTGTTGCGAGCAATACTACAGCCGTCAGAGGTTTTGTTGTATTCTTTCTTGAGGATTCTTCTTGGTTTATTTTTTTCATAGAGAGCAAATTAATACAAGTAATCTCGTATATTATATGTCTTTTGATCTATGAAACAAATAAAAAGTGCTCGGATATTTGACGGAGCATATTGTGTGATCATCCGTATATGATCGCGACACAGGCTCATCCTGAGCTCATCTCTCGTCCATCTCGACCTCATCCACTCTTCATGGGACTCGTGAGAGCAATGATAGAGAAGAGATAAAATATCTAAAAATCAATAAAGCTCTTGCATGAAAGAAAGTAAACTATATACTGTAACTTAATACTATTATAACATTATGAAAGATATACAAGGAAATATTACCCTTATTATTGTTGTATTTTTTTGGATATTTTTTATTTGAGCATGTGTACTTTGAATTCAAGATAATCAAAAAAATCATGGTGAATGTATTGAAAAATACTGAAAGTATGAATGTGAACAAAGAGAAAACAAAAATAATCAAGAATCCGAGTATTCTATTAAATCATACGAAAATTTACCACCAAGATAGCTTATATTCTTAATTCTAATTATATGGAAATATTATTTCTAATCACTTTACTAGTTTGTTTTATTAGTTTCTGAATTTCAAAATATAAAAATGAGGTCTGGATATCTTGATGAAAACCACCCATATTTTTATTTATATATCTAATGTCTCTATGTTTCTTGGTGTTTTTTTGATTTTTAATGAATAGATAAAAAATCTCATACATTTCTATAATTTAAAAAAAACCCGCCTAGGCGGGTTTTTTGATGAGTCGCATATGTATATCATAACAAATCTTTTCTCGCTCAGTCTCATCGATTGTCCGTAGGTGTCTCAGGATCTCCGAGTTGAGGAGGAGTGTCTCGGCACTCTGATGCGTGAGTCCGCGAGAGGTGAGGTAGAATAGTGACTCTCCACCGAGACGATGCATCCGACACGAGTGACCTCACTCGATGTCATCGGTCGCGATCTCGAGTCGCGGAACTCCTCGAACTCTGGCACCAGTTCCGATGAGGATATTGGTCTGATCGACACGAGTCGACACTTGGCGATATGGCGATGCGACTCTCGCTACTCCCTCGACAGAGATGCGAGCATCATCAGTGGCAAGAGCGAGGAGATCGAGTGTAGACTTCGCATTGTCGCCACATATCTCAGTGATGATCTCGATG
>JAYTJD010000073.1:0-10740 GCA_043731405.1 Candidatus Altimarinota bacterium | reverse complement strand
TCCATGAGGCTCAGCATACGATACGCATACGCATGTATATGTGGCGAGATGATAGTGCGGGGAATATGATCCTGACAGCACTGATACAAAAAATCCGATTATTCCCCAATATAGAGGTATTCATAGAGAAAGATGCATTCGGCTCTCTGGTGTACAATCTCCAGAAGTGGATCAGTTGGGGTAAGGTGAGAGGGGATATATTCTCAGGTACGATCGGACGAGATCTCCTGTGTCATACTGGCAATATCCACCTTTCCTATATCGGCTCATGGTCACCACTCAGACTCATATACCGCCGAGAAAATGATCACTCCAAGATATTCCTCTTCGATGAGTTCACCCCTCAGAGCCGAGCCCTGATCTGAGGGATGAATATCGCAGATCACCATCTCGAACCACACTCTCCGAGTATAGCATCACCAGGAGGCACACATGACTATATGGTACGCATCAGTGGTGATCTCGCAGACATGATCGCTCGATGAAAATCTAGAAGAACCAAAAAAGCGATCGAAAGAAATATAACTATGGGTGTTGAGATTTTTATGACTATCAAAGAAAGATACGCTATCCGAAAGAGAATACTGCGTGAACTCTCTCGTGCCAAAAGATCCATCATCATAGAGCATGGATATCTCACAGATGCTAGCATCATCAGGTGACTCAGACAGCTCAGTAGTCGTGGTATCGCTATACAGATAATACTCCCAGCATATTCAGATGGAGCGTGACATGCCAATATGCATACTATATATAGACTACTCAGGCCATCACGTATGTCTCATCGCAATCCAGAGAATATATCGGTATACCTCTATCCGGGCATGATCCATGCGAAGGTCACTCTCATTGATGGATCTGTTGCGACCATCGGTTCAGCGAACTTTACACGTGGGAGTTTTGACAGATTGCACGAGACCAACGCTATATTCCGAGGAGAGGAGAGTGACGTGGTAAAGTCACTGGGACTGCAACTCGATCAGGATATCACGTTGAGTCGCCAGATTACTCTGGAGACGATACCGCCGTATCTGAGAGTATTAGCATGGTTTCAGTCTCTTTTTATTTAGATTGTGTCACTATATTTTCCTTGATTTTACTTTAATTCCCCATATAATAGTTCGGTATTCAGTTTATTTTTGACTATACCATCCAATGCAAAAAATCGCTCTCCCACTCGTGATGATCGCATCTCTCGCTACTCTCGTCTCTTGTGGACAAAAGTCTGATACCAGCATCAATCTCTCTCCAGCGACAACTCCTGTTGTCACCGGTGTAGTAGTGACTCCATCGACACAGACTGCCACCTCTAGTACTGCTGCAGTCGTTCCTACATCGAACACCTCCTCAGTATCAACATCTTCGATGACACCAGCTACCCAGACTGCAACAAGCACTCAGACTCCTAGGACTCCAGAGACATTCACTCGACGTGAGACTGTCAGTTATAGCAATCCATCAGGTACAGATACTGTAGAGTTCAATGTCACAGTCACGGATGATATTATCACGAGTGCGAGTGCTATACCAAAGGCTGATAATGAAATCTCTCTAAAAAGACAGACAGCGTTTGCTGCTGAGGTCCACTCAAAAGTGGTAGGTAAAAAAGCATCAGATCTCAATATCGATGCTATCGGTGGATCATCACTTACGACCGCTGCATTCGAGACATTTGTTCGCTCATTTTAGTCTTCTATCATCTATCCCCTCTGTTCATTCGGAGGGGATTTTTCTTTCTTTTTTCATCGTTTTTGATATATTTACTCTATGCAACAATTCAGTTTTGATATCATCGGTACTCACCTCGATCTGCGAATTGATACGATTGAGGATTGTGTACTCGTGTTCATGGAGATTGAGGCTCGACTTCGCGATTTTGAATCGAAATATTCCCGATTCATCGAAGGGAATTGGCTCGATACCCTCAACAAAAATAAAACCGGGACGCTCGATACTGATGGACGAAAAATGCTCGAATTCATACTGGACATATCTCGGCAAACTGATGGATACTTTGACCCGACGGTTGGCAAGAGACTCTCAGAGCTCTGATATGGGAAAAAAAGTGATCTGGTACGACGTACCAGCGATCAGAAAAACGGTGACTACCGAGATATAGAGATATCATGAGATATAGTCACTCTACATGCAGATATCATGCTCGAATTCGGCTGAGTGTGAAAGGGGTACTTGATTGATCTAATCTGAGAGATGATTGGAATATATCCGAGAGTTCTCATTAACTTCTGATGAGATATGTATGGTCGTGGCGGCTGGACGGTCGGACTTGAGAGTCCATTCGCCTCTGACGAGGTCATTGGGACTATCATTCTTGATGATCATTTTCTGGCTTGTTCTGCGGGTACTCGTAGATCGTGGGGAGATCATCATCACCTCATCGATCCACATACGGGAGAGAGTGCGAGACAGGTAGTGGCGAGTTATATAGAGTGAGCAAATGGGATGATCAGTGATGCATATGCGACAGCACTCTGTGTGATGCCATGGGAAAAGGCTATCGAAACACTCGAAAAAACTCCAGATATTTCAGGAGTTATCGTTTCTGCTGAGGGGAATATTTATCAGAAAGAGGGGAGTAGAAGTGAGCTCTATATATAAAAAAATCCTCCCGACTAGTCGGGAGGATTTTTTTATACGGGGCTCTAGAATTATTTTGGCATGAGCACTGTATCGATGACATGAGTGACTCCATTTGATGAGATCACATCAGCTGTCTCGACACTTGCTGATCCGTTGATCATGAGCTGACCATTGACACGAGTGAATACGAGAGTCTTGCCCTCTACCGTCGTGAGTGTGAGTCCGTCCGTGAGATCACTCGACTTGTAACGTCCTGATACTACATGATATGTGAGGATATCTACGAGAGTACCCTTATTCTCAGGCTTGAGAAGAGTATCGACAGTACCTGCAGGCAACTTCGCGAATGCTGCATTGTTCGGAGCAAATACGGTGAATGGACCTGGACTCTTGAGTGTATCAACGAGACCAGCTGCTTTCACAGCTGCGACCACAGTAGTGACGTTGTTAGCTCGGACGGCATTATCGACGATATCCTGAGATCTGACCATCATCTGTCCCCCTACCATGACTGCATCAGACTTGAGTCCGAGGATGAATGATTTGATACGGATATTTTGTGAGAGAGTTCCACGATATCCCTGTACTCCTGCGAGTGCTGCGAGCTTGACTCGGTCACGCTTCCAGTTGTACCCATAGTGAGCAGCGATTGTATATACCGATTGTTTCGACATATCCATTTTCATAGATGTACGCATAGACATAGACCCCTCCATTTTCATCATTGAGTCAGACTTCATCATCATAGATGAGTCCATGCTCACCATCGCGTATCCTTGTATACCTGAGACGAGGAGTGCACTAGCAACTCCGAGAGTGATAATACTTTTCATAGAGAAAAAGTTAGTAAATAATGTGCCTCTGCACAAAAACAAATATACGAAGAGAGATTAAGAATAGATTAACAAACAAATACAATATTTTTAATTTGCGAGTATTTTTCTCTTTTAATCTACTCTTAACCTAGATAGCCTATGATCTCATCAGTTTAATTCCTAATATTATAATATGCGTAATCGTACTCTCATCGCTAGTATCATTTTTTGTATATGTTTCTCCGTATCTATTGGTTCGAGTCTCGCATCTCGCGTACAGCGTACTCCTATCTCCGAGCTCTCCCCACTCTCATATAGTGTCACACAACTCGGAGGCACAGAGACTCCATATGACAATCCCTATTGGGACAATCATGCAGTGGGCATCTATGTGGATATCATCGATGGGACTCCACTATTCTCTTCGCTCGACAAATATGACTCTGATACTGGCTGGCCGACATTTGCTCGACCGATCAATCGCAATAATATAATCAAGCAAGATGACACAACTGGAGGTATACTGCGTGATGAGATACGCTCACGTCGATCAGGATCGCATCTCGGTCATCTCTTCGATGATGGACCTATAGAGTATGCTGGTGCGAGATACTGTATGAACTCAGCGGCACTCCGATTCGTCCCACTCGCGAAGATGCAGAGTGAGTGATATGTTGCCTATATGAGACTATTTCGCAAGTAACATATTCATCTTGCAACTTGGGTACTATTATCTACAATCTCTCTATACACTATCTCCTTCATATGCACATACTCATCATCGATGACAATCCCGAGATCACTGAGAATATCTCTCTCTACCTGCAGTCTCAGTGATATGAGACATCGATAGCATCGGATGGAGAGATAGCGTTCGACATGATAGGACGCAAATGGTATGACTTCCTCATCATCGATCGTATGATGCCTCATATAGATTGACTTGCACTCGTGCGTATGCTCCAATCTCGCTCGATTCATATCCCATTCCTATTTCTCACGGCTCTCGGTAAACAGACCGATCGTATCGAGTGACTCTCACTCGGAGCTGATGACTATCTGGTGAAGCCGTTTGACCTACAGGAACTCGTACTCAGGATCGAGAATATCACCCGTCGCAATGGCACTACCATCATAGTAGATAAGAATATTTTTGAATCAGATACTATCCGAGTCGATCTCTCATCGCATCTCATAACTCGTGATGGGTTCTCAGTAGATCTCTCACCGAAAGAATATGAGCTCCTCGAATGTCTCATCCGTAATAGATGAAAAATCCTCGATCGAGACTATCTCTATGAGACGGTATGGTGAGACTATGATGCCAGTGATAAAGTCCTAGAAACCATCAATGTCCATATAGCTCATCTCCGCAAAAAACTCTCCCCAGATCTCATACGCACCGTCAAGCTCGTCTGATATATAATTGACTAAATCACCTCTATCATGGCATTCACTACCCGTACCAAAATCACAACCCTCTTTGTCTCTATCGTCACTATTCTAGTCATACTCCTCAATATGCTCGTATTCGAGAGTGCGAATAAGGAGTGGCAAACTCGCAAGTCTATGTATATGCATGAATCCATGACCTCGATACTGACTATAGATCAGGCTCGTGTACAATTCCCAGATCTTGAGGTCTCTGACGCAAGTGGTACGATCATCCTCCAACAAGGCATATTCACCCACAATATGAAGCATACGAGTATCGGATCATGGATATTCGATGATACCTCTATCACGACTGCTGCTGGTCGTGCCTACTATTGGGGAATTGAGTCTATGCATGACGGATATACCTACAAAACAGTCGATGATGTTACAGATATACTCATGACTCGGGACATGATCATCGAGAGATCCCTGTGGCTCTCATTGGCTGGACTCCTGTTGATTATCCTTATCGGTTATTTTTTCTCGGGATATATACTCAAGCCGATCCACAATATGAACGAGGCAACGAGACGATTCTCACTGTCTCACAAGGAGAGCGACAACCATGTGGGAATATATGGGAATATCAAGGACGAAGTTGTCATACTCGCCCGTTCGCTCGAGGAACTCTTCACACGAGTGAACAAGGAAGCCGAGCGACTCGAGCAGTTCTCAGATGATATTGCTCATGAGATCAAGAACAAGCTATTCGAGGTGATGAGCTCACTCGATATCGCGGGCAATCCAGAGCATACTGAATATGGTATCACAAAAGCCAAAAGAGTCCTCAAACAGCTCTCGGGTGTTGTCGATGCACTCCTCTTCTTTGCTCGCAATGATATCAAAAATCCAGAAAAAAAGAATCTGAATACACTCATCAGTTCAGTACTCTGAAGTGAAGACCCTCGTGTTTCTATAACTGGTGACAAATCAATAGTTCTCAGTGTCTACCCAGAGCTCTTCATGGCAGCAGTCGGTAATATCGTATCCAATGCTCAGAAATTCACCCCTGTTGATGGTAAGATTGAGATCCAATTATCCAAGAATAATCTCAAAATATCAGATACTGGTATCGGCATAGCAGCCAAGGATCTCACTCATATATTCGACCGACTCTACAAGGTAGATGCAGCGAGACCAAGTGGCTCTGGTCATGGACTCGGGCTCTCTATCGCTCGCAAGATCATCGAGGATCTCCATGATATGGATCTCTCAGTCGAGAGCAAGGTATGACATGGAACGACGTTCACCATCGACTGGTCGAAACAAAAACCAAAGAGTTAATGTAGCGTCAATCCGTCTCAGTACAATCCTCATATTACTCCTAAATATCCATCATGCTATCACTCGCACTTGTATCATTCATCGCCTGAGTTCTCACGATCCTCGCACCATGTGTCCTCCCAGTTCTTCCTGTCATCCTCGCCGGATCCGTAGGAGAAAAGTGAAAATGGTACCCATATATCGTTACGGCCTCCCTCGCTCTCTCGATCGTACTATTTACGATCCTGCTCAAGGCATCAACGCTCCTCATCAATGTGCCTCCAGAATTCTGGAAGTATCTCTCTGGAGTTATCCTCCTCGTACTTGGGCTGATTTATATTTTTCCTCATACATGGACTCTGATGAGTTCCAGATTGTTTGGATCAAGTGCGAACAAGTCTCTCGATACAGCTCAGACTATCGAGTCATCAACACTCAGGTGAGTAGTGACTGGGGCGGTTCTCTGACCAGTCTTCTCTACGTGTTCACCCACCTATTCTCTCCTCCTTGCTACTGTATTTCCAGTATCTTTTGTCTCGGGAATAGTATACACAGTCATATATGCAATGGGACTCTCTCTCGTGCTCTTGCTGATTTCACATTTTGGTTCTTCTCTCGTTCGCAGACTCAAGATCTATGCTGATGAACGGGGGATATTCCGAAAAGTACTCGGACTGATCCTCGCCATAGTATGACTTCTGATCATCACGGGAATAGATAAAAAAATCGAAACGGCAGCAATCGAAGTATTTGATATCACGAGTGTCGAACAGAGCATATTGGACCGATTCTTCCCATGAGATGCTCCGACTCCTCCGCTCAACAATAGTTGACAACAGCCTCTAGTTCCTGTGAGCTCCACAACTGGCAATGATCCATCAAATAACCCAACCCTCAATGTAGCAAATCCGACTCTCGCTCCAGAGATCCCAGCCTCACTCACGAACTGGATCAACTCGAATCCACTCACGATGGCGAGCCTGAAGGGAAAAGTTGTCGTCATCGATTTTTGGACATACTCGTGTATCAACTGTCAACGCACTCTCCCATATCTCACTGCCTGGGATCGCAAATATCGAGACCAAGGACTCGTTATCATCGGAGTCCATGCTCCTGAATTCGCTTTCGAGAAAATTCGCAATAATGTAGAAAAGGCAGTCACCGCAGCAAATATAGCCTATCCAGTCGTTCTGGATAATGACTTCACTCTCTGGAATCTCTATAACAATAGATATTGGCCAGCGAAATACTTTATCGATCGAGAATGAAAAATTCGACATACTCATTTCGGTGAAGGGGAATATGCGGAGAGTGAAGCCGTCATACAATATCTGTTATCAGAGTGACAATCTGCACCTACAGTATCGACTGGAACCGTGAGTGTATCAACCAATACAGGAGTCATATCTACACAGACACAGTCACCAGAGACCTATCTCGGTACTGATCGTCGAGCCAATATGGTCAGATCAGACGCTCCACTCTCAGCCAATGAGTGGTCTCTTGGCGGACAATGGAGTGTACAGGCAGAGTCCATCACATCTACTCGTACTAGTACTCTCAGATACAGCTTCTCAGCTCGAGATGTCTATCTCGTTCTCGGTGGTAGCGGGACGATATCTGTGAGGGTGGATGGGAAGACAGACAATCTTTGACCAGATGTCAAAAATGGCATCGTCACAGTCAATAGCGATCGTATGTATCACCTCGTACATGCCCCTTCATTTCTTACGAACTCCACACTCGAACTCGAGTTCTCTCCTGGTATCAGCGCATATGCCTTCACTTTTGGCTCCTAGACGACTCCCGTGAAGATGAAACTCACTCGTCTTTCTGGAATTTTCTTCCATTTATCACTTATCTTCCCAACTATGTACAAGATACTCATCGCTCTAGCTATACTCACGACTCTCGCCTCATGTACGATGCCATGAGCCACTCCTACTCCAGTAATACCAACGAAACAGATGACTCCAGGTGCTGTGATGCAAAAAACTGATACCATACCAAAAGATACCATGATGAAGGACGACAAGATGATGTCAGGATCATGGACAAAGGCTGAGATGGAGGCTATGGAAAAAGATCACATGATGATGGCAACAGGTGCCATGATGCAAAAAGAGATTCCCAAGATAGAGGCAACCATGAAGCCTCACGGATATATGGGCTACTCTCCAGATCTCGTAGCATCCGCACTGAAGGACTGACAAAAAGTCGTACTCTTCTTTGCAGCAGCATGGTGTCCGAGTTGCCGATCTCTCGACAAGGCGATCCAGGCAGATCTTGGGTCTATCGACATGGATACGCTCATCGTCCGAGTCGACTATGATGACTCTACAGAGCTAAAAAAGAAATACGGAGTCGTCACACAACATACTACTGTAGTTCTCAACTCTGATGGGACGCTCGCATCCAAGAAGATCGGAGCAAGGACAGTGGCAGAGGTACTCGGCAACTAATATATACTGTATGAAAAAAATATGACTTTCATTTCTCGTACTCTTGGGTATAATAGGATGAGCCTTTTATTACTCTAATTCTACAACCATGAATACAACGATAACAGCTACATCAAAAACAGAAACAAACAATTGAAACCTAAAAAAAGCCTATTTTGCAGGAGGATGTTTCTGGTGTATGGAGGGTATATTCGAGGCACAGAGTGGTGTTACTACTGCCGTATCGGGATATGCAGGAGGCGCACAAGAAGATGCCAATTATGAGCTCGTATCAGCGGGCAATACGGAGCATCGCGAAGCGGTCGAGATTAGCTATGATCCTGTCGTGATCAGCTATGAGACACTCGTGGATCTCTACTTCACTCAGATAGATCCGACTCAGACTGATGGGCAGTTCGGTGATCGGGGATATCGCTATACGACAGCGATACTCTATACTACAGATGATGAGAAAAAAATTGCCGAGACGGCGATCAATACACTCGAAAAGTCCAAAAAATTCGATAAGCCGATAGCCGTGAAGGTAGAGCCTCGGACCACTTTTTTCCTGGCTGAAGAGTACCATCAGGACTACTACAAGAAGTCGTCATTTCGATACAATCTCTACGCACAAGGTAGTGGACGCAAGGGATATATCGATGAGAACTGGATGAATGAGATACAAGCAATAGAAACAAAAGAAAAACCTGCAAACAATCCAAAAGAAAATATCCGAGAAAAACTCACGGATATTCAGTACAAAGTTACTCAAGAGGAGGGAACTGAGGCTCCATTTCGCAACGAATATTGGGATAACAAAAAAGAAGGAATCTATGTCGATATCGTCGATGGCTCTCCACTCTTTGCCTCTATTGACAAGTACGATAGTGGGACAGGTTGGCCGAGCTTCACTCGTGTGATGACAGGTGCGAGTATCGTAGAGAAGACGGATACTCAGTTGTTCTCGACACGTACAGAGGTCAGATCCAAAAATGCTGATTCTCACCTCGGTCATCTATTCGATGATGGGCCACGGGACAAATGAGGTATGAGGTATTGTATCAACTCTGCAGCACTTAGATTTGTACCTGTAGCAGATCTTGAGCAAGAGTGATATGGGGAGTATAGCCAATTCTTCCAGAAATAAATCTATACGAAAAATGGAGGATCGATTTGCCTCTCTATAGTAGTATTAATAACCATAAATTCATACATCTGACGGACTATGTCTATATATTTCAAATACCGCTCTGCATATAATTCTGGGTTTCACTTAGAGAGTCTTCATAGTTCTATCTTTGCTTCAATCATAAAGAAATGATATGCGGTAAGATTATTGCTATGTTCATCTAAAAGATCTTCTTCTCTACCTAATTCAATCCATGAAATAGTTTTCTTGAATTTATCTATAGGATAAGTTTTAGCTAACTTCTCTATATCTTCTAATATTTGTACTTCCAAATTTTTTCATTCTACTATGTCTCGAGTAGATTGATTTACAATAGCATTTACTTTAAATTCAATTCTAAGGTGTTCCATTATGCCATTAGCTTCTATTGGTTTTTGAGAATCATCATGATGTAATTGATTAGATCCTAACATATTCTAGCAAATTTATATGAATAATATTACTAATTAATGCGATAAAGTCAATATTTGTATTGATGTAGGATCGGAACTCTAGAGTTGTCAATTGTATTTGCCTGAGATATTTAGGATTATAAAGGAGTATGTGATACTCTTTTAATATCATTTATACAACTATGCCCAAATCACCCAAACAATCCGTCATCGACTACGCCGAGCGCTGGCTCGATATCATCCGAGAAAAACAAACACCAACGATAGATGAGGCTGACTGGATTGCGAGTGAGTCACTCTCCAATTTCCGTGAACACTTCAATGAGGGATGGCTCGAATACCGCAAGAGTGTCACGCTCGCAGGGGATCATGCTGCCATCGAGTGGAAAGGTAATTGAGCAGTTATTGAAGATATTTATTGAAGGAAGTATATCGACTGGCTCGGTGGCTACGGTCTGCTCTCACATGGCTGGTCACATCCCGAGGTTGTCTGAGCGGTACAGTCTCAGCTCCTGCACAATCCGATGCCATCGCAAGAGCTCATCGATCCACTGCGTGGCGTCCTCGCTCGTATGATCGCAGATATCACCCCTGGTGATCTG
>JAYTJD010000072.1:0-1684 GCA_043731405.1 Candidatus Altimarinota bacterium | reverse complement strand
TCCATCCTCTCTGTTGTACAGCGTTCAATGCTGACTTCGACGGAGATCAGATGGCAGTCCATCTCCCACTCACGATCGAGGCTCAGTTCGAGGCGTCGAACCTCATGGTCACGTCAAAGAATATGCTCAATCCATCAAATGGTGAACCAATTGTAGCTCCTTCACAGGATATGATCCTCGGGTGTTATTACCTGACAAAGATCGATACTGGAGAGTCTACTCTCGCATTTGCCTCTGGTGACGATGCACTCGCAGCATATGAGAATGAAGTTATCACACTCCATACACCAGTCAAAATCCGAGTTGAGGGGCAACTCATCGATACGACGTATGGACGATTCCTCTTCAATGAGATCCTCCCAGAGTCTCTCAGATTCGTCAACGAGACAGTTGGAAAAAATGCGGCGAAAAAAATCCTTGCTCGATCATTTGACCTCCTCGGTGGAGAGGCAACTGCCTACCTCGCTGATGCCATCAAGAATCTTGGATTCAAATACGCGACGATCTCTGGACTCACTGTATCAGTATTTGATATGATTATCCCAGAAGAGAAATACGTATTCGTAGCTGAAGGTGAAGAGAAAATCAAAGAAATCCAAAAGGCTCATTGGCATGGTCTCGTCACCGATAATGAGCGATATCTCCAGTCACTCCAGGTCTGGTCTCTCGTGAAGTCTCGAATCGAGAAGGAGATGAAACGAAACTTTGATCCAAAGAATCCAATCTACAATCTCATCGACTCAGGAGCTCGAGGAAACTGGGGAAATGTGACACAGCTCTGTGGCATGAAGGGTCTCGTGGTGTCACCAACTGGTAAGACGATCGAGCTTCCGATCAAATCTAACCTTAAGGAAGGATTCACAACACTCGAGTACTTCATCGCGACACACGGTGGACGAAAAGGAAAGGCGGATACCGCCCTCAAGACCGCTCAGTCAGGATACCTCACTCGTCGACTTGTCGATGCAGCACAGAACGTCCTCTCTCGAGAAGAAGACTGTGGAACTATCCACTTCGAGACTATCGACTCAACGAGCGAGAAGTCGCTTTTTGGAGATACATTCGAGAACAAGATATTCGGTAAATTCACGGCGAAGGATGTCATCGGGTCAGACAAAAAAGTCATCGCTCCAGCAGGAACACTCATCAATAAGACGGTTCTCAAGGAGATCGTCGAGTCAGGTGCTACAGTAGTTCCAGTCAGATCTATCCTCACGTGTGAGACAGAAGAAGGTGTATGTCAGAAGTGTTATGGACTCGATCTCGCCACATCGAATCTGGTGACAATCGGTACTCCAGTGGGTATCATCGCCGCTCAGTCGATCGGTGAGCCTGGTACACAGCTGACGATGCGAACGTTCCACTCGGGAGGTGTGGCATCAGCCGGTGTGGATATCACAGCAGGTCTCTCGCGTGTCGAGGAACTCTTCGAGGCTCGCAATCCCAAGTATCTTGCCGAGATAGCGCCTTTCGACGCTCAGATCATCTCAGTGGAGTCAGAAGGGAATATCACCACAGTCACCGTCGAGGCACTCGAACTCAATACACGTGAGTATTATACTCTCGATGAGACGATGCGAGCTACTATCGCGAAGGGTGATACGATCGAGGTCAAGCAGATCATCGCCAAGTCAAAAGAATCAAAACAAAAAGTCCAAGCCACTCACTCAGGTCTCGTGACCAA
>JAYTJD010000071.1:0-10814 GCA_043731405.1 Candidatus Altimarinota bacterium | reverse complement strand
AATAGGGTTTTCACTACTGGGAGCTGAGTGAGGGCTGATACGTAGTGGTTGTAGATGATCGAGAGCTTGCTGTATTTGCCAGTTTTCCACTCCGAGATCGCGAATCTAACCATACGACGAGACTCGGCTACCGTGAGCGGATCTCGGATCTCGTCTGAGAAGTCAGCAAGGAGTGATTGCCCAGTACGCAAGATGAAGTCTCGTGACCGCTTCCCTATAGTGATATAGTCATACTCTCTCGTATACGGAGTACCGATGTCATCACGGATATATTCGGTCGCCTTTTTGAACACATTCACATTGTAGCCTCCACAGAGTCCCTTCTGAGCAGCGACCAGGATGATGAGCTCACGAGTAGCCTCGGGTGCGGTACCATAGACTCCGAGTACTGACTCCTCATGTGATACACGAGAGAGGATCTCGAGGGCTGCGAGTGCAAATGGACGCTATGAAATAACGCTCTCTTGAGCTTTTTTCATCTTGACTGTCGAGATGAGCTCCATCGCCTTGGTGATCTTACCAGTATTTTTGATAGATTTGATGCGAGCCTTGATTTCTTTACCTGATGCCATAATATGAGATTTTAATTTTACAGTTTTACAGTTTTACAGTTTTACAGCTCTATAACAAACATATGATTATCTGTTATTCTGTGAATCTGTAATACTGTTATACCTCGTATCAAGCTATTTTTTCTTCGTGAAGAGTTCTCCGAAGTTCTCGAGGAACGCTCCGAGTGATGCCTTGGTCTCATCTGAGAAGTCACCCTTCTCACGGATAGATGCCAATATCTTCTCCTCACGGTCGAGTGCCACATAGAGATCTCGCTCGTAGTGTCCGATGTCTCGTGGATCGATCTTGTCGAGATATCCAGCCGATCCTGCGAAGATGAGAGCAACTTGCTTGTCAAATGATACTGGAGCATAGATCCCCTGCTTGAGGATCTCGACCATACGCTTTCCTCGTTCGAGTTGCTTCTTGGTATCCGCATCGAGATCAGAGGCAAACTGTGAGAACGCTTCGAGCTCACGATATTGAGCGAGCGAGAGCTTGAGGGTTCCGGCATTCTTTTTCATCGCCTTAGTCTGAGCTGATCCACCAACACGAGAGACAGAGAGTCCCACATTGATCGCTGGCTTGATGCCCGCATTGAAGAGTCCTGACTCGAGGAATATCTGACCATCGGTGATCGAGATCACATTGGTCGGGATATATGCTGATACATCACCACCCTGAGTCTCGATGATCGGGAGTGCTGTCATAGATCCACCTCCGAGCTCATCGTTGAGCTTCGCAGAACGCTCGAGGAGACGAGAGTGGAGATAGAATACGTCACCAGGATACGCCTCTCGTCCTGGTGGACGGCGGAGGAGGAGTGACATCTCACGATATGC
Organism: Candidatus Altimarinota bacterium; assembly: GCA_043731405.1. GTDB lineage: Bacteria > Patescibacteriota > Gracilibacteria > BD1-5 > UBA2023 > JABFSX01. Next base: position 9,420 of record JAYTJD010000071.1, on the reverse strand, counting down.
ATTCGCATGCTTCGTCAGATCATCGTAGATGATGAGTGCGTGCTGTCCGTTCATCATGAAGTATTCACCCATAGCCACGCCTGTATATGGAGCGAGCCACTGCATAGCCGCTGGAGATGATGCACCTGCATTGACGATGATTGTGTAGTCAAGGGCTCCTGCCTTCTTGAGCTCCTCAGCAATTGCTACGACCTTTGAGTCCTTTTGTCCGATAGCCACATAGATGCACTTCACCCCATTTCCTTTTTGATTGAGGATAGTGTCGATAGCGATCTGCGTCTTACCAGTCTGGCGATCTCCGATGATGAGTTCTCGTTGTCCTCGTCCGATAGGTACGAGTGCATCGACTGCCTTGATACCTGTTGCGAGAGGCTCGTGTACTGATTTACGACTCATCACACCCGTTGCTACACGCTCAGCTGGATAGTATTCTTTTGCCTTGATCTCACCCTTGCCATCGATAGGATTCCCGAGAGAGTCTACAACTCGCCCGAGGAGAGCCTCGCCGACTGGCACCTCCAGGATCTTCCCAGACCCCTGAGCTGTCATCCCTTCTGCAATAGTAGAGAATCCTGAGAGTATGACGATACCGACATAGTGCTCTTCGAGATTCATGGCAACACCCTTGGCACCAGACTGGAATGTGACTACTTCATTGTAGGCAACATTGCGGAGTCCGACCACCTTGGCGATACCATCACCGAGATATGATACGATACCAGCATTGACGCGATCTGGTGAGAGATCCGCTGCATCGATGCGTGATTCGATATCACGGATGAGTTCTTGAGCAATAGCAATAGACGAGTGAGACATAGGAATTTAGATTTTAGGAATATTGGATTATTTTGAGATTTCTCGAAACAATTAGTTTTTCATTTGGCTGACAAATTTTTGGAATGATACATCAATCATATCATCTCAGGCGAAGATCCTGATACCTCCGATGAGGGCTGGAGTTTCGACGAAGACGATATCTTCGGGTATTTTTTCTATTCCAAAATATTCCCGCATACTCGCCATAGCAAATAATCGGATATCGTCGGTGCTCGCACCAGTTGGATATTCGATCCTGACACGAACACTCTGAACTGCCTGTGGATCTGTGAGGTGTGCACGATGACCAATCTGCACGAGTCCTGTTTTATAAGCTTTCAAAATCCGCAGTATATCAGAGAGCTGTTCGCGAGAGTATGATGAGAGAGTAGCGAGTGACATATTTTAGAGTTCGATAGTTTTAGCCTGAGTTTTCAGGAATTCAACATTGGATTCATTTTTCGCGAAGAGTTTTTCGTTCATCTTGAGAGCAACATCAATCACCTTGGAGCGGAGTTCCTCGACGATCATCTTGCGTTCGAGAGCAATATCATCGAATCCCTTTGATCGAGCTGCATCTGCATCTGCATGAGCCCTTTTGATGAGCTCGACGGATTCTTTGCGTGCATTTTCTGCGATCTCAGAGGCAATCAGCTTCGCATCGACTTTTGACTGATCGACTATGTTTGCTGCCTGATTGTGTGCATCCGTGAGGATATTTACACTTTTGGCGAGCTCAGCCTCGAGAGTACGACGTTTTTTGGCCTCTTCATCGAGGTATGCCATGTATGGAACAAAGAAGAACTTGCGTAATACAAAAGCCACAACAATAAAGTTGATTGCTTGGATAATAAATGATGAAAGATCGAAGAGGGCTGACATAGGGAATTATTTAGTGAGAAATAGTGCAGCAAATGCGAGGAGACCAGGAACTTCACAGAGAGCAATAGCGGTCAGCATCTTGGCATTGATATCACTGGAAGCTGATGGATTGCGACCAATCGCTTGCATAGCACCCATACCGATGAGTCCGATACCGATTCCTGAACCGATAACACCGAGGAGAGCAAATGGGAGATAAGACATATAGAGAGGGAGAAAAAAGTAAAATCCAAAGCTACTAGCATCACACGGAGAGTGAGTATCCGGTTGCGTGAAGTACTAAAAACCAGGATGTAGGACTCATGGAAGTCCTACATCCCAACGTCTAGTGTTGGTGAGACTCAGGAATCGACTCTCGGATATAGAGTGCTGATAGTGTCATGAATATATATGCCTGAAGGAAGGCGACGAGGAGTTCAAAGAACCAAAATGGGATAGCGAGAAGTCGAAATGCTCCAGTATGAAATGCTGGGATCTGAGTCCCGACAAATACGACCACTGAGATGAGAATCGCACCGACGAATATATTGAGAAAAAGACGCATCGAGAGAGATCCAATACGGATGAACTCTCCAGCAAAGTGGAGCCACCCGACAAATACACCGACGATCTTCTCTGCTGTGGAGTCTCCATGATAATTGAAGAGATAGTGACCGAAGTGGTGTACTGCCCCCTTCATCGCTATCGCTGTCGCCTGAGCTACGATGATGACAGTGAGTGAGAATACGAGAGTCGTCGAGAGATCTGAGTACATCGGTCGGAGATATGCTGCGAGCCAGTTATTGGCCGAGATGAGGACGAACCAGTCGAGGATGAGTCCAAAAATATTCCCAGTAAATATAATCACCATGATGCCTCCGAGGAGCCACATATAGCGTCTTGCCATCTGTGCACTCCCGAGGAGTGAGGTTGCGTAGGAGAATATACGATTGGTCACATCGAGTCCGAGTGCTCGAAATCATGGAAGAGCCCGAGTACGGATAGCCGTATAGAATATAGCAATGAGAACAAAAAATACCGCCATAAAAATCCAAGTCGAGAATATCGTATTGGTAATCGGGAATCCTACAATAGACCATCCTGGGATGATCTCCCCTTTTGAGCTCGGGATATGAGGACCAGCATGCTCAGTAGTCTCATGTGTGACACTCTCTGTCTGGACTCATGTTGTCTCGTGGGAACTCGCTACCGCAGTTTCGATAGAAGCTTCTGGATGTGTTGTATTGGGAGTTGATTGCATAGTACGAGCGAGAGTATAGAGAAACTCGTTTTTTTTGCAAATGAATTTTAAAGAAAAAAAAATGTATATTTCCGTGAAATTCTATCATTTTATATTTTTAACTTGCAATATTAATATTTTTATTTACATTAATAATTATGAATACTACTAATTTAGTATACTTCAATAGACAAGTATACAGGGAATGACAAAATACCCCTAGATGGGAACGCTATACCAATGTGAATGTATGATCTGATGGAAACTCATACGATCACCAGATTCTCACCGCAAGACATATCCGAAAATATGGGAAATATGACCAAGAAGCATGAATTATTAGCCTGGAACAATATACACGATTGCGGATTGTATGATTCCTGCATGATCTGCCAGAATACATATTAGGTGATGTAACTGTGGATGATAAACATACTATAGATGCTTATATAGAGCGAGATCACTGGAATATGACTATAGCAAGAATACTGAATAATCACACAGAAAATATTGCAGACATAGACTATGTATATCAAGTAGATACTGACAAACATCATGAGCTTTACACTATATTCAAAATATATGAGAAAATCGGATATATTTATGGAGCTATTCTTGCATCACAACTCAATCCATCTACAGATGAAAATCTTCAGTGGCTCTGCAATAATGTGATTGGCAATAATCTCTCACATTTACTAGAACAACTAAATATATATCCCTCTATCAAACATTTTATTGGGGAACATTCTGCTGAAATTAGTACTGTTATCGGAATCTGAGCATCATATACAAATAAACTCCCAGGAAAAAATACCCAATTTTATTCTGCATCATCCATGTGGAATCAATATGTATAAGACATAAAAAAAACTTCCGATTAACTCGGAAGTTTTTTTCACTAGTACAGTATTACGCCATAACCACACACGTCGTTTTTTCTGTCGAGAGATCTGCATCCTTGAATCTATATTTCCCTGTTGGCTCATTGGTCGATCCGAGAGATACAGCGATCTCGTGAGCTAATTCACCATAGGTGATGAGGAGCCCTGGTTCAACTTTTTCTACTACCTCATGCATACTCTTAGCTCCTGGCATGATGAGGATATCGATCCCGCCGAGGAAGTCGAGCGCCTCAGTAGATATATCTGTGAGGAGAGTTGGGATATAGGCGATCCAGTATCCCTCAGTACGGAAGTGGTAGAGTTTCTCGTCATTTTTGTGGAAAGCATACATGAGGATACTACTCTTCTCATATTCTCCTGGGAGCTCGATAGAGAGACCATCGAGCATTACTGAGTCTGGAGAGAGTACGATTTCTTTTTTGTCTGATGAGATAGTGATAGTTGAGTTTTTGTATGAGAAGTCCATATATTATGATTATTGGGAATTAAGTGAGAATTTCCTGAAAAATGATGAAATTTGTATGAAAATCGAGTACCAGAGGGAATCGTGCAATCAGTACGCTGAGTGAGGAACGGAGATTTGAATGCAAAGTTCGCATTTTGCAGAGATTCCCTACATGAAGTGGATATTTTTTTCGATAAATCAGGTTACATCAGGCTTGATCCAGGTTTCTTTGAGAGATTCTGGGGTGAACCACTTGTATCCGACAAATCGTTCTTCTTTTCGGGGCCTAGGTTCTGTTTTGCCAGTATATTTGACGAGAAAAAGTGAGACCTCCTTGTGGATGATTGGGGATCATTCGAGATAGGTGGCAGTGAACGAATAGTTGACCGTATTCATGAATTTGATGACCTTGAGATCCGACTCTGCGAGTCCCGTCTCCTCAGAGATCTCACGGAGAGCTGTCTCCATGGCGGTTTCATCATTTTCGATATGCCCCTTGGGGAGGACATATTCGAGATCATCACGAGCATTTTTCCATGCGAGCATGAGGATCTCTATGTACGATCACTTTTTCCGATACACGATACCACCAGCACTCTTTTCATGGAGTTCTGTTTGGGACATAGTGGGGAATAATAGAGAAATATGTAACTGAGTATATAGACTTTTGTCGAAAACACAAAAAAACTGCAACGAAAAGTTGCTTTTTCTCCCTTTTCATATACTCTGATGTGAGTAAAATTTTGGATCTAGAATGTTCTCAATTCTTCATTCATAATTCATAATTCATAACTATTTCACATGCGATTTCGTATCCAGACTGACATATTCCAAAAGGCGATCGAGACTACGAGTCATGCAACCAGTACATCGAATCTGACTCCAATCCTCGAGAATATCCTCATCGATGCTGGATACAAAAAGGTCACTCTCACTGGAAACAATCTCGATATGGCGATCGAATATATCGTCGAGACGGGCGTGGATGTCGAGGTCGAGTGACGGTTCACCATCTCATCCAAATTCCTCACATCCTATATAGCCCTTGTACGAGATAGTGAAGTGCTCGTGAGTCTGGAGAAGGGCGGGAGTATATCATTCTCCACGAAGAGTAGTGAGACAAAGTTCAAGTGAACGAGTGCCGACAAGTTCCCATCTATCCCTACGATCCCGACCGGACAAGCGATCACACTCAATGCTCGGGAACTCAAGACTGCTATAGAGAAGACACTTTTTTCGACGGCTGATGGTAGTGTGCGTCCGATGCTCGCGGGTATCTATATGCGGAGTGTCGATGGGGAGCTCATTTTTGCATCGACTGATAGCTTCCGACTATCCGAGTTCCGTATCAGACCCGAGCATAGTGTCTCTCATACGCCGATCATCATCCCAGAGCGGGCTGCGAACGAGCTCTCACGCCTCCTCACCGACGATATCAAGACGGTTGAGGTCTGTACCCATGAGTCACAACTCCTCGCAACAATAGGAGCAATCCGACTCACGAGCCGACTGCTTGCGGGCAAGTTCCCTGATTATGAGGCGTTCTTCCCATCGGAGTATCGCAGCAAATCCGTAGTACTGCGTAGTGAGCTCGTCAATGCACTCAAACAGGCGAATCTGGTGGCCAGACAGAACAACTACAATACACGCATCAGATCCAAACACGAGGGTAAAATCGATGTCTCGACCTGAGATACTGAGATCGGTGCGAGTATGGCGAGTATATCTGGATCAGTGGAGTGACAAGAGGACATCATTGGTGTCAATAGTGAATACTTCCTCCAGGCACTCTCCGTGATCCGTGAGGATTATATCAGCTTCGAATACAAGAACCCTCTCTCCCCTGTTGTTATCAAGTGAGTTGCCACTGGCGAATCCAAGCAGTCCTACCGTCACCTCATCATGCCACTCAAGATCTAATATATGATAGAACAAATTCAAAATCTCCAAAATACCGTCCTCGCCCACCTCCCAACTATAGTCGACGAGGCGACTCTCATCGACTATCGCAATGCTATCCTCGGCAAGTCTGGCGAACTCACGACAATACTGAAGTGACTCAAGGATCTCACGCCAGAGGAGAGATGAACCGTCGGTAAATCAGCGAACGAGACCCGCGACATCATCACCGACGCATTCGAGGCGGAGCGTACTCGTATCAAAAAAGACCTGATTGCACAGAGACTCTCGAGTGAACAAGAGGATATGACAGTACCACTCCTGAGAGAGCATGGTAGTCTCCATCCGATCACGCTCGTACAGCGAGAGGTGGAGGATACATTTGTACGGATGGGATTCGATATCTATGACTCGATGGAGATGACGACTGAGTATCTCAACTTCGATGCCGTCAATGTCCCGAAGACGCATCCAGCACGAGATATGCAAGATACATTCTGGCTCGAGGGATCGGGCAATGTTCTCGCCACTCAGACATCTTGTATGCAGAATCTGATCATGCGGAACAAGTCTACACCGATCAGAGCCATCATCCCTGGACGAGTTTTTCGCAATGAAGATGTCGATGCGACTCATGACAATACGTTCTATCAAGTTGAGGGTATTGTAGTGGATAGGTGAATCGGTATCAGTCATCTGAAGTTCACGATCGAGACCATGCTCTCAGATATTTTCGGGAAAAAGGTAGATATCCGTATGCGACCTGGGTACTTCCCTTTTGTGGAGCCAGGAGTGGAGGTAGACTTCTCTTGTCCGTTCTGTGATGGAGTCGGATGTCGGATATGCAAAGGTTCTGGTTGGATCGAATTCATGGGAGCAGGACTCATCCATCCCAATGTGATACGAGAGTGAGGGCTCGATCCTGAGATATATTCTGGTTTTGCATTTGGATTTGGACTCAACCGTCTCGTGATGATCAGATACGGTATTCCTGATATGCGGTACTTCATGAGTCCTGATGTGAGGTTTTTGAAACAGTTCTAGTTTTTCGTCATTACGAGGAACAATCCATTCTCCGTAGCACTGCGAAGGATGAAAGCAATCCAGGTTTTATAAAAAGATATCATCCATTTCCTGTATGTCCTCCTTCGACTTTGACTACTGGCACATCAAAATCCTCTATGATCTCACAGGATATATCGTTGCTTTTGCTGTCACTTGGTTTTTCTATAAAAAAGTACTCACAAAAAGTGAGCTCCCCAATCCGTTTGAATCAAAACAACAGAAATGGGAATATTACCTCTATGTCATAGCTGGTGCGATGCTCGGTGGGATACTCATATCTACATTTGACGGAGTGATGATACCCGGACGCAATCCCGAAGGAGGGATGCTCATATCCAAATCCATCGCAGGAGCCCTCTTCGGAGGGATCATCACCGCAGAATGCTACAAATATCTCAAGCATATCAAGACCCCTACCGGGATACTATTTCTCCCGGGTATCGTCCTCGGAGTCCTCATCGGCAGAATCTGAGCAATTATGACGGGACTACGAGATTTCACATATGGACTCCCGACCTCCCTACCCTGGGGAGTAGATTTCGGTGATGGGATCACCCGTCATCCCACGATGATCTATGAGATGATCCTCCTTGCGATATTTTTTGCTATATTTTGTACCTGACTCTATTCAAAACATCGGAAGTGGTGGATAATCAATGGATTCTATATATTCATCATCACCTACTTCGTCTACAGATTCTCTGTCGGATTCGTCCAGCCATATAGCACCTGGTGGTTTGGACTCTCGACCTATCAGGCTATAGCAATACCGATGGTGATGTATGGGTGATGGATGGCGAGGAAATATAATTCTTAACTTTTTTTTATGTCACAGGTATCTATTATTCAAGAAATCAAATCTATCGACGTAGATAATATTACCCATGTATTATTTACTGAAAATAACAGCAAAGAATATCCTATATATCTTGATTCAATAAAGCAGATTGCCCTCTATTTTAATAACACATATAATAAAGCTCAATTCCAACCTATGGAACTTGCTGAAGTATGAAGAGTACTTATTAAAAATTTTGAATCAACACTGCCCTCAGGAGAATATAATAAACTCCTTCAAATACTTGGTAGCTGGATTGAAAATGGTGGAAGATTTGAGATAATAAGAAAAAATATAGAACCACTAACTAAGATACAGAAGGTTAAGAAATTTCTGCAAATATTTCTAAAAATTATACTTATCCTATTTAGTACGATTGCATGAGCTGGTATAACATGCTGAGCAAATCTCTCTTTGATGGCTCGCAATGATTTCTCTTCAGATAATACTACCAATGAAACAGTATGGTTAATTATATGGGGAGTGGAGATATTGAGTATTCTCGTTATACTAATTCATAAGTTCTTCAAAAGAAAATCTTCCTGAAAAGAAAATATAGAACCATCATTATTAAAATTGATTTTTTGGCTGATTATTGTCACTGGTATTATAATTGTTGTTTGAAGTATTTTTTCTGATGCGAATTTCTGAGTTTAGATATTAAAATCTATAACAATCTCTGCATTGAGTCAGATAATCAACCATCTTAATATCTCATATCTATGTCTATCCGCCCACACATCTTCTATAGTCTATGTAAGAGCATACAGGTGGTAAACAAAATCTAATTTTTAACTTTTCTTTTTATGTCTGCAGAATCCCAAGAGCTCCAAGAAATACTATCAAAAATAGATGTTTCAGATATTGCATCGGTAGAGTTTGTCCCAGCTGATGGAGAATCATTCAGATTGGATACAGACAATATCAAGAAACTCACCAGATATATCACTACAAAACGTGAAAAGGAATACTTCCTGCCACATGAACTCGATAAAACATATGGATATGTCATCGATCATCTCTATACAGATATCTCAGAGGACAAATATGCAGAGATCCGTAAACAGATGAAGGTATTTATAGAACAATGATGATATATTGAGATGCATATTCAGCCTATTTGAGGAGCAAAACAAACATCAACCCAAAAGCAATATTCTGGCACATTACGATTTTTTCAAGTATTCATATCACTTTTTATAATATGATTCGGGGCTATATGGGCATTTTGTGGTGGAATGGCTACATTTGGTATGGGTCTAGGGTAGTTGATTTGTAAATTTTCTGAGTATTTTGATCAAAATTTTCTTCATTTCGGTTCATGTTCTCATGCAATTATACCGAAATTCAG
>JAYTJD010000070.1:0-4315 GCA_043731405.1 Candidatus Altimarinota bacterium | reverse complement strand
CTCTATCTCTTCACAGCATTTCCGATCGGAGAAGATGGGGACTTCTCGCGTGATCAGGCTATATTGAGTTTCAATGCAAAACTCTCGAACAATGTCGGTAATCTCCTCAATCGTGCTATAGCCCTCGCACTGAAAATAGATGGTCGTATATCTGGATCAGTATGAAAAGTATGAACCGAGAAAGTAGAGAAATATATATCACTCATGAGTGACTCTGATCTCAAGGGATCTCTCGAGCTCGCATTTGCCCATGCGACTCAGATCAACCAGTATGTCGAGGAGAATGCTCCATGGAAGATGGATATAGCTATTGCTGAAGAAAAAGAAAAACTCGAAAACATACTTTTCATACTACTCTCAAACCTCAGGAAGATATCTATTATGCTCCTCCCATTTTTCGATAGCAAGATGCGAGAGCTCCTGACTCGTGTCGGTACTCCGTATGATGATGGTATGACTCTTCTAGAAAATCTAGAAATTGATCCAGAGAATTTCTATATAGCGGAGAAGTGACAACCATTGTATATGCGTATAGCAAAATAGACAAAGATTTTGATGCTTATTTTGTCATTCTGACGATAGGAAGAATCTGTTTCTCAGTAATACAGATACTTCGCACCCCAAGGGTACTTCCAATCTCGCTAAGCGGGAAAGGGCCGTCCTCAGTATGACAAAAAAGAAAATAAAACCATTCTCTTACCCTATACTCTCTTATGGCACACAAATCCATCATCCCACAAAATGCAGAACTCATGTTCTCATGAATCAGATCCCAGATCTATCAGTGGGATCAAGTCGTCTATGATGGTTCTATTCGCAGATTCGAGCTGATCAAATTCATCGATGGAGCATTTGTCCTTCCTATTTTACCAGACGGTCGTATCCTCCTGACCAAACAAGAGCAACCTGGACGTTCTGAGTTCATCTCTCTTCCTGGCTGATCTTTTGACTCACCAGATGAGGATCCTGCCCTATGTGCTCATCGTGAGCTCCGAGAAGAGACGGGATATGTTGCAGGTACACTCGCCCTATGGATGACCTATCATGGTACGAATAATGTCCAGACAGAGGTCCACTACTATATCGCTCGGGATTGCGTATATGAGAGGGAGATAGAGGGTGATGGTGGAGAGAAGATTTCACTTTTCACCGTATCATTCGATGAGTTCCTCGAGCTCTCATCGGATCCAGGATTCCATCATCACTGGAACCTGCTCCCGATACTCTATGAGGCTCGGCTCTATCCCGACAAAAAAGAAACCCTCAAAAAAATCCTCTACGGTGTGTAGAGGATTTTCTATACTAGAACTCGATCACTCTCCATCACATCTCATCTTGTACTGACATGATCACTTTGTTATCATAGCCGAATGTCACATCGAGTCCGACATCTTTGTATATGCCATTGACCCAGGTTCATTTTTGGTACAGCTGGTAACCAGCATCGCTATACCTGATGAAGAGGTAATAGCTCGGATTGGTAATATCGAAGAATGCATAGTCGCGAGATATATCATCACGGTTCGGATATCCTGTATTGCGGATGATGGGTGCAGTATTGCGATAGATACCCCACGCACCATCCACGAGTGCAGCATAGACAACACTCGAGTCTGGAGCTTGGCGAGGATTCATATATCCGGTGAGGCCACAGAGGTTGCCCCGATATCTCGTATAGATACAGTATGTCGCCTCACCGAGTGGGCGACCGAAGTAGACATATCCACCACTATTTGGATCGAGATATATTTCTCTGATCTCATCGAATTTGCGATCGAGGATAGTACCATTGTAGATGAGCTCTACGACACCATCTCGCTCGACGACATAGAGGCTATCAGTGCCGTTCATCCGGAGGGTTCACTCGATATACCCAGGTGCAATTTGTTCGATTTTGATATCATTTTTGAGGATATATCTCGTGCCATCCGCTTCTCATATGAGAGCCATGACAGATCGTCCATCTGAGGATGATGAGATATGTGATATCTCGTGATGTGGTATGGTTATAGATTCGCCATCTCGATAGAGTACATAGCCACTCGCAGTTCTCGACCGCCATATACTATGATCTCACTCTCTCGTCGCTACGATCTCCTCGATACTCGTATATTCTCCACTCATGGTCCTGATCCCTGATCGACTCAGTGATACGATCTCACTCCCAGAGGACATCACTATAGCCCGACTCATATCCTGCGGGAGGATCGCCTTGCCCATGATCGTACCTGTATCCTTGGTCACCGTACCATCAGCACTGATCGTATATACTATATTGCCGATTGTCATCGTCGCGTAGGGGAGTCGCTCATATATCTGACCGCTTGGGAGAGCTACCATCTGGGTACCACTCGATGCAAAAAATGATATCGAATCACTCGCACGATCAAATACCAACTTCTCGATACTCGGGAAAACTACCGATCTCGTCACACCAGACTGAGCCTCTGTATATCCAGTGCCGAACACGGTCTCTAGTACACGTCCCTTCGCCCTATCCATCCCTGGAATATATGATATCGCTATGATGACCCCCGTGAGAGTGAGTACCGTCACAGACCCGAGCCATCCGAGCCAGTGATCTCAGAGTGATGGAGACTCTCGATCTATCTCTTCGCCGAACATACTCGCTATGAGGAGTCCTACTCCAGTCGCGAGGAACAACCATCCCCACGAGAGCAATGGAGCGAGGAGTCCAGTGCTACTACGTACCTCCCCACCCCAAGATGCTACAAAAAGATACCCGAGCAGTCCTATCACAACGAGTCCGGCCACTCGAGTCCATACCCACCACCTGACAGCGAGGAGTATGCAGATGATCGCGAGTGTGAGGAGTACGAGATAGGCAGGGATCTGCATGTCCGTGAGTGGAAATGGGAATGCAGAGGCTCAGTTGCGAACTACTGGAGATATCATACCAGTGAAGATACTGATAACACCGAGCATACCGAGGTGCATGCGAGAGAGAGTCATACGATAGTATATTATAGAGATTATACAATAGACATTGTATATATATTTTGTAGAATGCAAATAAAAATCCCAATTGAATGGGGACTGATTATTTGCGAACTATAGTGATGTCTTCTATATATCTCGTGGTGGAATCTTCTCTATATCGGATAAAAATCCGACGATTCTCTATGGAAAGTGTTGTTTCCCTTATTTCTTTATCTTTTTGGCTATATCCGAGTATTTCTACGGTTTTCATATGTGTCTCGGTGAGCTCTTTGATTCTTTTGGCGAGATTACGAGCCGTTGTGTTGTATTGCTCTTGTATGATATATTCTGCTGGCCCGAGACCAGTATCCGTATAGAGTGCTATAAAAAGATCCCGATATCGTCTGATATATCGGGAAATGGCGAGCTGAGCTGTATGTGAATATACGACACTATACATGTGTGAGTTCTCGGTTGGAGGATTGACGCAACAGGCTAGGCAATGCGGCAGTATCCGCATCTATCTCAGCGTAGAGATTGTCTAGGAGCTGCTCTCCAGTGATGTATGTTGAGCGTTGAGTCATATGAGAATTATATCTATAATTCATAGAATGCAAATAAAAATCCCCAAGTGATTGGGGACTGATTATTTGGTGGATGGTGAGGTTTCGGTTTTCTCAAAAAGATACTTGGCTCGTGATGCGACATTGTTCCAAGTAGAGCTGATGAATTCATTATTCTTGAGCTCTATTCCTCTGAGTTGTTGGAACTTTTGGCTTGGAGTTCCTGATTTTTTGTCAAAATTGCTTGCGAATTCTCTGAGTTTCTTTTCCTGGATATCGTCTATCTTCGCAGACTCATCGAGACGAATCTGGTATGATGCATCTGACTTGTAGTGAGTATTCCACGCAGTCATCACCTCCTCGAATCCACTCTGTCCGAGCTCGTCGAATCCGAGACTCGAGAGGAGACGGAGACTCTCCTGGGCATCAGTATCAAAAGTGTCTACTAGAGGAGTATCGATATTGTTATATTTCTGTAACTTGGCATTATTTTGGATATATTGCCCGAGAGAAGCATCGAGCTGATTGAGTCCATAGAGCTCATCGAAGAGTTCTTTTTCGAGTTTTTCATATTTTGGATCTGCCAAATTCTCAGCAGTTATACTATTTCTTCGAGTATCTTCGAGTATGTGATTCTGTTCTCGCAGATTTCTGAGTGCCGTGAGTTTTTCCGTTGGATTGGTCGCACTCTCGAATGTTACCCTTGCAATATTGTATTCTTTAATTTTATCTCAGTTTTTCTCTTGCATAGAACCTGGAATACTCTCGGAGCTACTGAGTTTCACGGAATTAGAGTCTTTTGCTACTATGCC
>JAYTJD010000069.1:0-4318 GCA_043731405.1 Candidatus Altimarinota bacterium | reverse complement strand
CACTGCGTCTAGGCTCATTGATTATGGTGTAATCAAAAATTGATTCAAAGAGATCCTTGAGTACTGGTCGGTAACTATGTTCGGTTGCCTCGTTCGATTTGAGTACTGATTGTATCCCCGCTAGATATGTTTGTATAGATTGCATAGATGCGATTGTATGGATTTTCCACTCTTTTTCCAACTATTTCTACTTGAATATCATAACCACAAAAAAGAGGCCCGCAAGTGAGCCCTGATTGAGTCATCACAATATAGAGACTCTCGTTCGCTCCTACCAGAAATCCCCTAAAACTGCTCCCAGAATACCCTCTCACTCTCGACACCCAGTGCCTCAAGTTTTTCTCGTGCTCACCGCACCATAGCAGGTGATCCACAGATATAGAACTCTCTATAGTCAGCGATATTGGTAGGCGTGATCCAGTCGATGACGTAGCCATGAGCAAATCATGGACGCTCTTCACGAGAGAGATAGGGAATATACTCGAACTCGGGTATGGCGAGAGCGAGTTCTCGGATCTCATCCGCATGAAATACATCATGCAACTCTCGAACGCCGAAGACAAAAGCTACTCTCGAGAGTAGTCCTCTACACTCGAGCATCTGACAGTAGAGTGGAGCAAATCCTGTCCCAGTCCCGATGAAGCACTTTGATACCTGGGTATCTCTGAGGACGAAGTGTCCGAGTGGAAGCATCCCAGAAAATACCTGACCCAACTCGGCATCACAGATGATCGAGCTGCCTTTTCATTCGGTGATCTTCTTGATCACGAGCGTGAATGTATCCACAGAGAAAGAAGCAAGAGAGTATGAGCGGTTGAGTCCTGGAGCAAGCTGGAACATGACGTACTGTCATGGTTGTGGTGGCTCTCTCACGAGGTCTGGACAGCTATAGGTGAGCTCGTAGACGTCGTGTGTGAGGTCTCGCTTGGCGATGAGAGTGAATGTGGTTTTGAGCATTTTTTGAGATGAAAAGATCCTGAAACAAGTTCAAGATGACTATATAAAAATCTCCTCGATTATGAGGAGATTTGGTTTTTTTACAAGGGAAAGTTAGGCGGCTTTTTTGAATGTTTCTTCATTTGCTGCAGCCTTTGTCCTGAGTTGTACAAGATTATCCGCATGCTCAGCCTGAGATCATCATAATTCAATACCGATACTTCCAAGCAAACTCCTACAATATGCACCCACACTTTGTGAAGTCATCCCAGCTTTACTAAACATATTGCGAGCCTCTGCAACAGATATAACCTTCATAGCCGCATCTCGTGTCTCAACTGAAAATACTGCATCATTTGTAGACGCAGTATTAACCAATTTTGAAGATGTTTGAGTATTTTCAGCTGACATAAAAAGTATTTAACAACATTATTGTATCATACTTTCACTCTATTGCAAATCAATTATTTCTTCGCAGCTCGGACTGCCGTCTCGATCTCTTTCATGATGACTGGATTCTCTTTGAGAAATGTTCGAGAGTTATCACGACCTTGTCCAAGACGAGTCTCACCGTATGAGTAGAACGCTCCAGCTTTCTTGACTACACCGCGATCCGATCCGATATCGAGGAGCTCCCCTGCGAGAGAGATCCCTTCGTTGAAGAGAACATCGATCTCGACCTCACGAAAAGGCGGTGCAATCTTATTTTTGACAACCTTGACCTTCACTCGGTTACCGAATGCCTCCTTGTCATCTCCAGTTCCTGATTCGAGTTTTTCTTTGCGGCGGATATCGAGACGCTGAGAGGCGTAGAATTTCAGAGCATTTCACCCTGTAGTTGTTTCAGGGTTACCGAACATGACTCCGATCTTCATACGGATCTGATTGATGAATATGACGGTCGAGTTCGACTTGTTGATGACACCCGTGACCTTGCGGAGGGCCTGAGACATGAGACGAGCATGGAGCCCCATGAAGCTATCTCCCATATTCCCTTCGATCTCAGCCTTGGGCGTGAGTGCTGCGACGGAGTCAACGACGATGAGGTCTACGGCACCAGACCTGACGAGGGCATCGACGATCTCGAGTGCCTGCTCACCATAGTCTGGCTGTGAGATGATGAGCTCCTCAATATTGACACCGATTAATGCCGCATATTTGGGATCAAGAGCGTGTTCTGCATCGACGAATGCCGCCGTACCACCATTGCGTTGTACCTCAGCGATTGCATGGAGTGCGAGTGTCGTCTTTCCTGAAGACTCAGGACCGTAGATTTCGACGATACGACCCTTCGCATAGCCACCACCGAGTGCATCATCGAGAGCAATCGATCCAGATCCAGTAGTTTCGACCTCCATATGGACCTTGTCTCCCATCTTCATCACGGAACCAGTTCCGAATTGTTTCTCGATCATAGCGAGAGCGGAGGCAAGGGCTTCTTTTTTGTTATCTGTCATAGTAATAGGAAATTAGTTGGATAGTTAATAGTTGATAGTTTTATGAGAAAAATTACAGATTCGATACTACAGAAATCGAGAACGAAATCAAGGTAAGAATAATGAGTGATAGGAGGATGCGGTTGAAGTAGATGATCATGTGCGGACGGATGATAAGTGTATAGAACTAGGAAAATAATGAACCTGGGAATGAGCGGACGAATACTCACTGAACTGAGAAACTATCTGAGAAGTCACCGAGGATAATCGGGCGGTGACGAGGATTGTCTGAGTGAGGGATGAGGTAGGCAAGATCTCCCTCATGACGGAACTCCTTGAGTGTTGCCTCATCGTTGATGAGAGCGGCGACGATCTGCCCATCCTGTGGGACACTCGTCTGCTCTATGAGGACGAGATCTCCGTCATCGATCCCCTTTTGATTCATAGAGTCTCACTGTGCTCTGAGGAAAAAATATTGCTTCGCAGCAGAGACGAGACGAGTCGATACGGGGATCTCGGTCTCGATGTTCTCCTCGGCGAATATCGGCATACCGCAAGCGATCGTCCCGATGAGTGGAATCATCCTGACCTCGTGACTATCTGACCTGAAGTCTGGAGAGATACGGATCTGCTCCTGACTGTCTCGGTAGATCCAGCCCTTGGTGATGAGCTGATCGATGAGGACTGATATCGAGCGAGGTGAGGCATATCCGAGAGCCGTCTGGAGTGCTCGGATCGTCATCTTCTCACTACGAGAGATGAACTCTCTGATCTCGTGGAGGACGACTTGTTCCTTGTTGGTAAGTTTTTCCATACAAAGAAAGAAAAGAAATATAAATACATACGATGTATACAAAGTAATATATTCATAAATTTTTTGAATGCAAATAAAAAATACTAGACGGATTTAGTATTTAGTATTTAAGATATTTATTTATCTCTTCAAATGTCTTCATTCAACCAGTGTTCCGATGGATCGTAAACCAAATATCTCATATCGCTGATTCACTCATCTCAGGTTGTTCTAATTCTATACGAGCTCTTTTCAATTTTCAAATTAAAAATTCTAAATGCTTTTTCTGATCTGGATTCTTTAAGTTATCATTTGAAATCTCGAAGAACCTAAGAGCAGTTTCGGCAATTACTTTCATTGTACCAATTGATGGGATCTTTGATTGGTCATTATCTAATTTTTCATGTTGAATACGCAATTCATGGGAAATTTCGATAGGATCTGTGGAATTTAAAATATTCATTCTTTATTGAAATTATACTCGCTTTCTTTCATAGTGTTCTTTTAATCATTCCACCGTACCTATTGCTACTCGGCGACTATGGCAGATTGGACACTCGTAGAGGAGCTCTCGGACTTGCTTGCCCACTTTCTGTGGTGCGAGATGGATCGGCTCGACTTGCTTGCGACAGTCTCGGCACCAGTAGGCCATTTCCCCGCGTTCCGGATTGAATGTAGATTCCCGCTTTTTCCCAAAGGATGGAACATTGACGAGATCGAGGTAGGAGGTAGACATATGAGGATTGTATGAGAAATATGAGAATATACAAGGAAACTACTCCCCATAGTGGATATCCTCCCACGCCGTCCGGTAGAGCGGTTCCCCGAGTCTCTTTTGATCGAGAGCATGCCCGATGAATCCGATCGAGCGGGCAAGGATGAAGAACGCATTGAATATCCCTGCATCAATATACACCTCTATCTCGGCTGGACTCATCCCGATCGAGACAAATATATCGAGCATCGAAGCCGCAATATGACCATCGACATTGAGGATGAGATTGGCACGTTTCTCCAGTGTGAGTGCCTCGACGGAGAGAGCGTAGTCGAGATGTGTACTCGATGGGATCGCTTTTGCGAGTTGTTTCAAAATATCACAGCGACCATCAGGATTGAATTTGCTCTTCACTTTGTGACCGATTCCTTGGATAGG
>JAYTJD010000068.1:0-1706 GCA_043731405.1 Candidatus Altimarinota bacterium | reverse complement strand
CCCCCCCCCCCCCCCGTCAACTCTAACTACAGTCTGACCCAGCTCGCTATACGGATCGCTATTGGAGCAATAAATCCCACGATACAATCGACTAGTGGACGGAGTGTATATGCAAATATCATACCGAAAATGAGTCCTGCGAAAATATCTCCAGGATAGTGTACACCTCCAACCACACGGGCGGTGAGTGTGATGACTCAGAATAAAGAAGTCACTAAAATGAATCAATTCCGACAATAGTACCGATAGAGAGCGACGAGGAGTGCTCCTGTGAAAAGTGCATGACCTGATGGGAACGAGTTATCAATAGGATGTGGAATAAGTGGTGCGATCGCCCCAACTATTTCTGTAGCACCTGGTCTCCACTTGTGAAGCCCAAGATTGATGATCGCATAGAGGACGAATACTGATACAATCGTGAAGAAAATAGCGAGAGCTATTCGCTTGTACTCGTTGTCTCGGCGATATACTCCATAGAGCCAGAGACCCACAAGTAAGATAGTACCATGGATGACGACGAGCTCTCCGGATATCTGGATGAGTCAAGCATATTCAGGAGATACAAGGGTGCGGGCCCATTCGAGGATCGAGAGGTCGAGTGCGAGCAGCTGATTGATCATATTCATAGTAGAGAGATTGTATGAGAGATGTGGCGAAATACCAAAGGGAAATAAAAGAAAAGTTTGACACTTATATAATAATATTTATATTGTGTATATGAAACTGTTAACTGTACAACCACGTCTTAGTAAATATACTGAAAGTATAATCCATCCGAGAGCATATAGAATAAAAGAATATATTAAAGGAATTGTAATAGGCCTGATTATGACATCTCAGATAGATATAGAAAAGCGAATAATTTTTATGGAGCGTGATTCTAACTTGTTCCAGATCACAAATACACTCTATCCTAATAGAGTAAAGGCAATATCAAACCTAGCATACTCTCCAGAAATAGTGCCATATATCGCCAAAAAAACAGAATATAATCTGAAATATATAGATGACTGATTGGTGATAATGAATCATGATCAAAACGAAATAATTATAATCTCAATACAAGCAAAACTATGAAAAATTCTCACCTGGAAATCAGGTAAAATAGTGTCATAAAAAATCTCTTCCAAAAATATAGAAGAGATTTTTTGACTTGAGTATAATACTATTTGACGAACTCGACTACCTTGGCAAATACCTCTGGATGGCTGATAGCCATATTCGAGAGTACTTTGCGGTTGAGAGCAACACGACGTGTATACATAGAATGTATGAGAGTCGAGTAGTTCATACCATTGAGACGAGCCGCGTTGTTGAGACGAACTGTCCAGAGTTGGCGAAATTGTCTCTTCTTGAGCTTGCGAGAGATATATGCATTGGATCCTGCCTTCATGATGGCATTCTTTGCACGAGAGTAGACATTACCATTCATACGGCGAAACCCCTTAGCGAGAGCAAGGATATTTTTATGTCTTTTGTGTGTCATTACACCACGCTTTACACGAGTCATAGGAGAGAGATTAGATATTGAGTTATACTGAGAGTGAGGGACTATCTACCATATGGGAGAGAGAGACGAGCCTCGAGCTGATTTGTCTTATGGAGAAGATGTCCATATGCATCACGACCTTTTGCTTTGTTGCTCTTGTCCTTGAGAAGATGCTTCTTAGCGGTCTTATCGACGATATATTTACCAGTTCCAGTGA
>JAYTJD010000067.1:0-29290 GCA_043731405.1 Candidatus Altimarinota bacterium | reverse complement strand
AGTAGTCTATTTGGGCTTATTTCTGGATTCACATTTTTGAATTGGGTATCGCCATCGACATTTTTCCCGACTATGATCAACTGACCACTCTGGTTCATTGGATATGATATGATGGGATATCTTTCTACAGTTGCTATGATGATCGGATTGACTCGAATACACAAAAAATACATATATGGTACAATAATTGCTTATATTTGTATATTTCTCTGACTTCATCAGGTCTGGGTATCACTCCCATGGACACCATGAGAGGGGATCGTGAGTATTTGGTTTCCTCAATATAGTCCGTTCATATTCGCACTCTACTCCATCATGGGAATTGTTATAGGTGGACTTGTTACTCGATATCGTGACACTGCGAAGAGTTTTGTTTGGGATGTGATATTCTGCATATCGATCATCTCTATTTTCTCATATCTATGGATCATCCGATGAGCAGCAGATCTTGCATATTCGTATCCGGTGAGTCCATATAGATTCCCACTTATCCCTGGACTCTGGGCAATCGCAATATTTTCTCTCATATATTCTCGATTTGTTGGAGTATTTATGGACAATCGATTCTTCAACTGGCTTGCAGGGATATCCTATAGCCTCTATCTCTGGCATGGACTCGTGATTAGTATATTGCTTTCATTATTTTTTCATCAGGTATCCACTTCATTAATTGAGTGGGTGATATTTACCCTTGCTACTCTACTAATATCACTCATTGTTGCGGTTGCGAGTGTGAGATGGATTGAGTTATTATGAACTAAAAAGTAAAATTGACAATACACTAGGGAATGAGTATAATTTCTAGAATGAATTGACTATCAAATATTTCACGTCGTACTTTCCTGACCGCTTCACTATGACTAGTGGTGGGATGTTCAAAAACCCAAACAGAAGATGAAATTTTTAGAACTAGAGAAAATATACGGATTCACACTATCAAAAAAGCATTTGACGATGTATGTATCAAGACACTTGACTCCGAAAAGCAGAGTCTAGAGAGAATAAAAAACGAAAAATCTTTCTGAGAACAAGCCATCAATGAGCTCACAGAGGATGTAGGAAACAAAGTCTATTGGCGTATCAGAAATAAAATGGAATGAAAACAAAAATCGAGAGATAACACTCCATTTGGTTCGTCGTATCCAGAGCATTGTTTTCAGGATGATTCTATTGAGTTAATCATGAAAGAATCTAATACTCTGACAAAA
Source organism: Candidatus Altimarinota bacterium (assembly GCA_043731405.1). Classification (GTDB taxonomy): domain Bacteria; phylum Patescibacteriota; class Gracilibacteria; order BD1-5; family UBA2023; genus JABFSX01. The sequence goes on along the minus strand of JAYTJD010000067.1, from coordinate 28,082 downwards.
GAACAGCGAAGAAGTCTGTTAGATAGATGAGCCCTAAAATAATAACTTTAATCCATCTTCAACCTCTCTCTTTGTTGCCACTTGTTCCTGTTCTTCGAGACTTTTCACGCAATCAGATATTGCTCCAGCTGATGCGTAGGCTTGTTGGAGTTTTTTGATCTGTCATTTGGTGAGGGGCTTTTTGCTATGCTGACCACTTGATGGGATATAGTCTCAGTATCACACGATGTGGTAGATAAAAACTAAAAGTTCAGAAGAAATAATGATCTATACTGTTTCTATTTTTCCTCCGAGTTTCTCTATCTTACCGATGATATCCTCATAGCCCCGCTCGATATACTCGACATTGGTGATCGTAGTTTGTCCATGAGCAATCATCCCAGCGAGGATCATCGTCACTCAGGCTCTGAGATCCCAGCTCGATACAGTAGATCCCTTGAGATCCGTTTTCCCGAATATGAGTGCCTCATGTGGATTCATGATCGCTATATGTCACTTCATTTTCTCGATCTCGACGAGCCAGTTGAGTCGTCATTCGAAGAGTACCTCATGTACTCGTGATACTCATTCGGCCTGTGTGAGTAGGAGTGAAAAAGGGGACTGGAGATCCGTCGGAAATCCTGGGTAAATATTGGTCTGGAAATTCACAGCTTTGAGTGATTTTCGAGAATTGTAGACAGTGATGGTATCACTTGTTTCATCGAGATCCATCCTGACTCCTGCCTCTCGGCACTTTGCGATGAAGAATCTAAGATCTCGGGTTCTCGCGTGATTGATGACGATACTCTCTCGAGCCGTGAGGGCTGCAAGTATGATAAAAGTGCCACTCTCTATATAATCATGTATCACTGTCGCCTCTGCCTTCTGTGGAGCATGCTTAATACCGTCGACTGTGATCGTATGATCATGAGAGACTGATATCGTGATACCGAGTGATCTGAGGAACTCGATCAGATTCATCACGTGTGGCTCCATAGCTGCGAGCTCTATCTGAGTCCGACCTGAGCGAAATGCTGCGATCATGAGGATATTCTCGGTGGCAGTCACCGCGAATCCAGCTGATATATGTACATCAGTAGTACTATAATTGCCCGAAAAATGCAACATTTCACCAGTTCACTCGTTCACATATCCGAACGCCTCGAATCCATGAATATGCTCATCGATCGGCCGCTTACCGATATTGCAGCCTCCAGGATAGGGGATCTCGAGGGTACGAAAACGCTTGAGAAGGGCTGGGAAGAGAAATATTCCAACTCGGATTTTTTTCACGAGATCAGTATTGAGGTGCTCCATACTCATGGATCTGGTATCGAGCGTGAGCATATTCCCGACAAATGTCACCACTACATTCAGTGATCTGATAATATCAAGAAATGTCATCACATCACCGATACGAGGAACATTGTGGAGGGTATATTGTTCGAAAAAAAGGCCACAAGCGATTAACGGAAGGGCTGCATTTTTCGATCCAGAGACATCTACACTACCAGAGAGGACTTGTGGTCAGGAGAGGGAGAGCATGAGGTGCAACTAAAAGATAAAAACTAAAAAGTAAAATATAGAGCAGATGAGCTCATTAACTTTTATGTCTGCTTATTCTATAGAAACAAAGTGGATTCGCAACTCGAAGTATTGAATCCTCTAAAATCGAACAATTATGTATATATAATTGAGTATTTAAGTTATAGATATGCGGTATCCGATACCACGTATTGTCTCTATTCCCACACTTTCTCAGATTTTTTTCCTCAGATTTTTTACATGAGTATCGATCGTACGATCATAGAGATAGTTCTCATATCCGATGATATCCTTCATGAGTGATTCACGCTTGATGACGCTATCTATATTCTTCGCGAAGTACTCGAGTATAGCGAATTCGGTTTTTGTGAGTTTTATCTCTTCACCTGCGACAGTCACGACAAAATTTTTGGCATCAATCGAAATATTCCCGAGCGTGAGTAATTTATTTGTTTTTAGTTTTTTGCGACTCTCGATCCGCTTGATGATGGTGGCGATACGAGCTATGAGCTCCCGAGGAGAGAACGGCTTTGATACATAGTCATCAGCCCCGAGCCCGAGGAGCATCACCTTGTCGTCTTCACTCTCACGAGCTGAGAGTATGATTATCGGAGTTTCTGATATTGCTCGGATTGCTTCGCAGATCTCGATCCCGTTTTTTCCAGGGAGATTGATATCGAGGACCACGAGTGTCGGTTTCTCAGCAGTGAATACATCGAGTGCAGTATTTCCATCTTGGCACACGACGATAGTGTATCCAGATTGTTCGATATACATCGACAGAGGAGTGATGATGCCGGTATCGTCTTCGACCAATAGTATTTTTTGCATATAAAATAGTTGAGTGAGTACTTTTCCTATATAGTGTAATCATCTCATCTCAAAAGTAAATTATACTCTCCCATTATTTCACATATTTCGCAAGGAAAAATTGTTTCAATTTCGCTCACATACTGATACAATGAGGCAACAGATAGAGTTGATTTTTCTTATATTTCTCTATAATCTTCACACAAAGTTTACCCCCATTTTCTCATGCTCAACCAATTCACAACACAGTATCGCGATATCATGCTCGCCGCAGAAGGGCGGGCCAAGCAGTTTGGCTATCGAGAAATCCTCCCTGAGGATATTCTGATCCAGATTGCTAAGGTGACCGAAGGGAATACATATGACCTATTTGGGAGCTTTGGCATCAATGATGCTATCTTAATCGATCTCTTTTCTCGGCCTCCTTTTCAACTCGAGGGTGGCAACCGTGGTGGTGACTATACGGGAATATCTCCCAGGCTCAAGGCAGTCATCGTCGACTCGATGCGGACAGCAGCCAAGTTTGGTAAGGGTCAAGCTGGAATCGAGGACTATCTCCTCGCACTTCTCCATTCGGATACTGATACGTGGTTTGTACAGGTCCTTGATTTCATCGGAATCGATCCCAAGGCATTTGACGTCGAGCTCATCGAGATCAATACACTCATTGCAGGTGCTGGTGGGGCGAATCCTGCAGGGATGTTCGAGACGATTGATGATCTCGTCCATCTTATAGAGGATACTTTTGGTGGGGACAAGGACGTGAAAAAATGAAAAGAAAAAGGAAAATGAAAAGAAGATGAAAAAAAATGAGCTCCATTTGACCAGAATCCTCCTCAAGACAAAAAAGACTCAGCAACACCGGCACTTGATTTTTTTGGCGTGGACCTCACACTCGAGGCTCGCAACAAAAAAATCGATCCAATATTTGGTCGTGATGACGAGATCGATCGGCTCATCTCGATCCTCAATCGCAAGACCAAAAATAATCCGTGTCTCGTCGGTGATCCAGGAGTATGAAAGACAGCAGTGGTTGAATGATTGGCTCGTCGTATCGTCGAGGGAACAGTACCATTTGCCATGCAGAACAAGCGGATCATCTCACTCAATCTTTCCCAGATGGTTGCAGGTACCAAGTATCGTGGCGAGTTCGAGCAGCGGATCAAGATGGTCATCGACGAGGCATCCAAGCTCGAGAACGAGGTCATCATATTCATCGATGAGATTCATACGATCATCGGAGCGGGTTCATGAGAGGGCTCACTCGATGCAGCCAATATCCTCAAGCCCGCTATGGCTCGTGGTAAGATATCACTCATCGGTGCAACGACCCTCACGGAATATCAGAAATACATCGAAAAGGACTCAGCTCTCGAACGCAGATTCCAGAAGATAGATGTTACAGAACCTACCAAAGAAGTATCTAACCTCATCATCACGGGGATTCGCTCCAGTTTTGAGGAGTTCCATAACCTCATCATCGATGATGATGCTATCGTGGATGCAGTCGAGCTCTCGACTCGCTATATCACCGACCGATTCCTCCCAGACAAGGCGATCGATCTCATCGACGAGGCGTGCAGTACCAAGAGTATGACCTACAACTTCGATACCTCTGAGGTCACTGATCTCAAATGAAAAATGCAAATTGTACAAAAAGAAATGGAAGATCTCCTCATCTCTCAGCAATATCAGAAGGCTCTCGCTAAAAGAAAAATCGTAGAGACGATCGGTACTGAGATCGAGGAAAAAAAGAAAAAACGAACTATCCCTCGCAAGGATCGTCTCCATATCACTGGATCAGATATACAACGAGTGATCCATCAGATCAGCGGCGTCCCACTCAAAAATCTCCAAAAAGAAGATATGTCTCGTCTGCGTGGACTCGATGGACTCCTCAAAAAACGAATCCTCGGACAAAGTGATGCTATCATGGCTATTACTAGCTCACTCAAGCGATCGGGTGTTGGTATATCCAATCCAAATCGTCCTATTGGATCGTTTCTCTTCCTCGGTCCTACCGGAGTTGGTAAAACTGAGCTGGTTCGTGTACTGGCTGAGGAGTTCTTCGCTGATCCTAAGGCCCTCATCAAGATCGATATGAGTGAGTTCCAAGACAAGTCGAGTGCATCCAAGCTCATCGGTACGACAGCGGGATATGTCGGCTATGAGGAGGGTGGTATGCTGACCGAGAAGGTGCGTCGCAAGCCATACTCGATAGTACTCCTCGATGAGATCGAGAAGGGAAATAGCGATGTGTACAATCTCCTCCTCCAGATCCTCGAAGATGGTGTCGTCACGGATGGCAAGGGTCGGACTGTCAACTTCAAGAATACGATCATCATCATGACCTCCAATATCGGATCCGATGAGTTCAACGAGAAGGCGGCACAGATCGGATTCTCAACGGGTGAAAAAGAAGAAGAAAAGATATTCGCTGACTACGGAGAAATCCGAGAAAAAGTACTCAAACAGCTCCCAGACTATTTTTCTCCTGAGTTCCTCAACCGTATCGACAAGACGATCGTGTTCTCTCCTCTCGACAAAAAAGTACTCAAAAACATCGTGACGCTCCAGCTCGATGATCTCGTGGTCCGTCTCTCGAATCTCTCCATCGCAGCTACCTATGATGCGAAGGCGGTGAATCTGATCCTCAAATCAACCTACAATCCAGAGTACGGAGCCCGTCCAGTGAGACGATATATCCAAGATAAGGTGGAAGATGCGATTGCCGATATGATGATCGCCACAGGCAAAAAGAAACAGCATCTCGCACTATCAGGGAAGTGAGACGAGCTCACATTCACGTGGAAATAATATAGAATATATCATATATTTAAAAATAAACTTGACAATAGTATAAATAATATATTATAGGTATTAGGATACAATTCTTAATACCTATTTTATGTATAATCGTTCACTTGTCTTGTTCGCTGTTTTGTCTAGTACGACTCTCGGGATCATCTCCCTCTGAGCTACGAGTGGGACCAATCAGCCACCCGTCTCTGCGTGGATCGGCTGTGATGGTATGGCGGTCACACGGACTGAGGTCGGCAAGATCGTCATGACGCAGATTGCTCCGAATACGCCCAATTGCAATGGACCCAAGAGCACCAATACTTGAGCAGCTACATCAGATACAGTAGCAAATACTTTACCAGCAGTAGATACAGTATCTAATACTGGGGACGTCACATCATCACTCAACATGTTCGATGATACTGGTACTCCTGATGCAACTCCAAAAAAGAGGACAATCCTCCTCGATCTCTCCCAAACAGATACCGTGAACTATCGTATCGAGATGATTCGACAACAGCAGATCCGCTACGCGAATGCGATCAGATCCCTCCGAGTCAGATCAGGAAAAAGTATGCAATCAGATACAAATGGATATCTCATCCGCAATGATGCGGTCCAGGTCACTGGAGAGTCCACAGGCTGGACGCCATTACGCTCTGGAGAGCTAGTCGTCACCGATTCTCGTGAGAATACTATCGATATCAACACTGCATCTGGCACGAGCGGATATGCGGGGACACGATATCTCCGTGATGCGACACCATCTGATCTGGTCAAAATAGGACAAGCCGATATCGCCTATTGGACAGATCTAGTACACACCAATGTGTCCCATATGGTCAATATCAGAACTAGTCCTTGGTATGGCTCTTCTATCATCACTACAGTATCTCGAGATATCGCATTCTACCGTGTTGCGACCGTGGATAACTGGTCAGAGGTGGAGAGTGTAGATGGCACAATCCATGGATTCATACGCTCTGACTTCCTCATTGTAGACAAGGCACAACTCATCGAGAAGCAGCCTCTATTGAAATAAAAACAAACAATCAAAGATATCTCCATTTCGGGGGTATTTTTTTATGGGGCCAAAAATTTGCGATTTTCACCCAGATATGCTACACTGACTCTATACCTAATATAGAACTATGTCCAATACTATCGAAAATCTCTACATATTCGACGGATTCTCCAAGGAGGTGATCGCATTTTTCCTCCTCATGAGTCAGACCCAGTACCGCAAGGCAGGAGAGACTATTCTCAATAAATGAGAAGTCTCAAACGGATGCGCCTACTATATCAACTCGGGTAAGGTCAAGGTCACACAAGGATCCAAGGAACTCGCGACCCTCGAGGCGGGAGCATTTTTCGGAGAGATCGCACTCATCACGGACGAATTACGTACAGCGACTATCCAAGTAGTCGAGCCGACTGAGCTCCAGGTATTTCTCAAAGATGACTTCCTCACACTCCTCCAGCAATCCGCTCATAGTGAAGATATGAAAGAAGAGATCCGAAGACGGATCGTCGAGAATAATAAAAAGTAAAACAAACAAAAAAACTCCAGAGTAACTTCCGGAGTTTTTTTGAAATCTAGTACATTCCACCCATTCCTCCACCTGGTGGCATCATTGGTTCTTTTTTCTCCCCTGGAGTATCGATGATGAGAGCCTCCGTTGTGAGAAACATCCCAGCTATAGAGATCGCGTTCTCGAGAGCGGACCTGGCTACCTTGGTTGGATCGATGATCCCAGCGTGTACGAGATCCTTGTATTCGTCATGAGCCGCGTCATATCCGTAGTGTGGATCTGAGTTTTTCATCACTTCTGATGCGATCACTGCTCACTCCTTACCCGCATTATCAGCGATCTGACGAACAGGGTAGGAGAGTGCACGCATGACGATATCGGCTCCGACTTTCTCTGCCTGAGTGAACTCTGCGGTCTCGAGTACTCGTCCAGCCTTGAGTAGTGCCACTCCGCCACCTGCCACTATCCCTTCATCTACTGCGGCCTTGGTCGCATTGAGTGCATCCTCGATTCGGAGTTTTTTCTCTTGCATCTCGACCTCTGATGCCGCTCCCACCTTGATCACCGCGATCCCACCTGCGAGCTTGGCGATTCGCTCTGCGAGTTTTTCTCTATCGTAGTTGGATTTTGATGCATCGAGCTCAGCTCCGAGCTCACGTACTCTTGCCTCGATGAGGTGTGAGTCTCCGCCTCATGAGATGATCGTCGTTGAGTCCTTGGTAGATATGACTGCCTTCGCACGACCGAGATGCTCTATGTGAGCGTTCGGGAGTTGATATCCAGTCTGATCCGTAATGAGTGTGGCACCCGTGAGGATGGCGAGATCTCGGAGCATATCCCGTTTTTTATCACCGAATCCTGGAGCCTTGATCCCGAGAACTATCAGAACTCACTTGAGCTTGTTCAATATGATGCCCGTGAGAGCCTCACCATCGATATCGTCTGCGATGATGACGAGTTCGCGTGATCCACTCTGTGCGAGTGACTCGAGTACTCCGAGAATATCCTTGAGTGACGAGATCTTCTTATCCGTCACGAGGATATAGGCGTCCTCTATGCGAGCCTCCATCTTCTCTCCGTCGGTGATCATGTATGGCGAGATATATCCATTGTCGAATTGCATCCCCTCGGTCACCTCGATCTCCAGACCAAATGTCCGTCCCTCCTCGACCGTGATCACCCCATCTTTGCCCACCTTTTCCATGGCATCGGCGATGATCCGACCGACCTCCACATCCTGAGCTGATATCGTCGCGACTTGCTCGATCTCCTCGCTCGTATTGAGTGGAGTCGACATCTTCGCGAGCTCGGCGATGACGAGTGATCCTGCTTTCTTCATACCGTTCTTCAGCTCTATAGCGTTGATCCCTGATCGGATCTCACGCAGTCCCTCCCGGACCATTGCATAGGTGAGGAGTGTCGCTGTCGAGGTCCCGTCACCCGCCGCATCGTTCGTCCTGCTCGCAGCCTCCTTGATCAGCTCAGCTCCCATGTTCTCGATCGGATCGGCGAGCTCGATCTCACGAGCGATCGTGACACCATCGTTGGTCACCTGCGGTGCACCATATCATTTACTGAATATGACGTTGCGTCATTTTGGTCCTATAGTAGCAGATACTACCTTGGCGACTTTCTCCATACCGGTGAACATCTGGAGGCGGGCCTCGTCTCCGAAGTGAATTTGTTTTGACATAAGTGTTTTTATGGTTAAAGTGTATGAGTTATTTTTATATATAGAAATTTATGAATTATATTTCCGCTGGTTGACCTCAGCATGATGAACGAATCAATATTATGGTGCAGATAGCAAGAACTCCAGAACTTCAAAAATGAAAGATGATTATGGAACATTACTCTACTCTTGCTAGACATATCATCTTATGAAGATTTACAGATAACTACTTGCGTCATAAGGATTTCCATGAGAAATATCCAGGTAGTTGAAAACTTCTAGAGATATCTGCATATGTAAAGCGAGAAGTATATGAACCAGGACTTTATTGGACTCTACCAAATTAAAATTAATTAATCTTCGCCAGTATATACTCAGCTCAGACGAGCTTGTAGGTGGTATCGCCCACTTTCACATCATCTCAGGAATACTGTCCTGATATCACTCGATCTCCTTTTTGGAGGTCGATTTTTTGGAGTACTCAGTCTTTGTCGAGTTTTCCAGGTCATACAGTGATGACCTCGTAGAGAGATGGTCGCTCCTTGTTCGCGGAGTCGGGGATGATGATACCTGATGCGGTTACCTTGTCTGCATCGATCGGCCTGAGGAGGACTCGATCGGAGAGGGGAGTGATCCGCTCGATCATGTCGTGAGTGATCATAGGGAATAGATATTAGGAGATAGGAGGAACGAGATACGATACCTCCGATAGTCGATATATTAGGGTTTTCTCTCACAAAGTCAAAAAAGAGCATCGAAACTTTATTTGTGTGAATTTTTATAAAAAGTGTTGTATTTTGTGAGAATCCTGTACAATAAGTTTGTTCGATATTTCTTATCTTTTTGTATATGATAAAATCAGCTCTGACCTGGTGAGATTCTGTCGCAGAACAACAGCTCCTCATATGACCCATGATATCAGCCGTTGCACGAGATGTACATGCAGTAGCCAAGATAGGAATAATAAGAAACAAGGCAGATACTATACTACAAACAGCATCATCAACACCAGTAGTCATTCTGTGACAAGGATCTGAGCACTCCATGCTTGACCTACTCCAATGAGCTTATATGCAAAAAGAGGCATGAAAATGGTCCCTCTACATGGAAGAAATACAAGCGGTACGTGACTTCGTCGATATAATACTCAAACAAATACAATTCCCGGATAAAAAATCAGCACAAACTTCTCCTTCTGCGAATGAAGAACAATTCAAGGTTGCAGCGTAATCAAAGGCTCCTCCCGAATATTCGGGAGGAGCCTTTGATTTATACCTCGTGCATTGTATCAGGCTCAACATGCGGGATCTCGCATCAGATCATCGTGAGATACTTCTCCATATGCTCGACATCGCGGAGTTGCTGCTCGTGTCGTTCTGATTTGGCGGTATCAGTATGGAACTTGTATTTGGTTAGCAGCTTGTAGACGAACTGCCAATAGGCACACTCTGATATATCCTTGCCACCGACGCTACGGATCTCAGCGAGATAGCGTTGTGAATAAACGAACTCTGACTTGGTCCCGATATTGTCGAGATCAGCATCCTGGATGATCTTCTCGAGATGGGTACGAGGAGTCGAGAAGAGTACGGTTGCCATGATAATCTTCTCGATTTTGGCGATCCGATCATCTGGATGCTTGCATTCCTCGAGCCACTTTCGGGCGATCCGAGCTCCGATGTGTTCATTTTTCTCATATTGTTCTGAGAATCCAGTGTCATGGAATAGACAAGCGAGCTGGAGATCCTCGAGATCCTCGTTGCCCACATCCTCGGCAAGTGCGATATAGGTGGCTCGGTCAAGTACTCCAGTACTGTGAGCGGGATTATGATAGGGGTATGTGAGACATACCTGCAGGAGATCCTGCGTATAGATGCGAGCGGGTTCTATGAGAGAAGTAGACATAGCGAACAAGAGCTAAAAAATAAAAATTATAACTTTTCTATGATGATACTATCACATAGTGGGATATATTGCAAAATCTAGCTTGCAAAAATAGAATCTTTTTCTATAATCTGCCCATTCTCTATCTATCATATCTATGAATATCCGCAATCGTGTCCTCGTCATCGCCTGACTCATCATCGCATCAGGACTCTACATCGTCCCATGGAACCAATACGGTATCGACTCTGCATGGCTCAACAAGCCATATACTCTCGGTCTCGATCTCCAGTGAGGTGTCGAGCTCGACTACAAGGTGGATCTCGATGCGGTCAGATCACAATCTGGTACGAGTACGGAGCAGACTATCGTCGAGGGGATCAAGTCTGTGATCGAACGACGAGTGAACTCTCTCGGTCTCTCGGAACCAACTATCCAGTCGTCCAAATATGGATCTGACAATCATATCATCGTACAGATCCCGACTCAGGCACATACAGACCTAGGAGAGGCTGCTCGCAAGGCCAAAAATGCCGAAGATATTAAAAAAGCCAAAGAAACTATCGGAAAAGTGGTACAACTTGAGTTCCGTGAAGAGAAGATATCAGTCACAGATGCAGATCGTGCAGATCGTCGGGCAATCGCTGAGAAGGCACTCGTAGATCTCAAAACTACGCCATTTGCCACTGTAGGTGCCAAGTATCGAGATAGTTATGAGAATGTTGGATATGTTGCTGGTACTGGAGCACTCCCGAAGGAGATTTCATTCTCAGGAATTGAGGCTATTACAACATTTCCATATGTGACTCCAGTATTCGTTGCTCGAGGAGAGGAGAGCTATACGAAGAATGCGAGTGGAGAGATCGTCCCTACATCGAACCCTGGATATGCGATCGTCGAACTGCTCAGTAAAAATGGAACTGGGACAGGAGCAGTATATAGCTATTCATCTTTATTCGTAGATCAACGACCGAGTATGTGGCAAGCGGCAAAGACAACGGATGGCAAGGTGCTCAACGATAAGTATCTCGTCAATGCTGGAGTGGGATTCACTCAAGTGGGACAACCTCAGATAGAGCTCCTATTTAACGAAGAAGGAAAGGGTATATTCGGCGAGCTCACGAAGCGTCTCATCGGCAAACAGATTGCTATATTCGTCGGTGGACAGCTCCTCACAGCTCCGACAGTACAGGCGGTCATCACTGATGGTAAGGCGGTCATCACGGGAGACTATACGATCAAAGGGGCTCAGACTCTCGCTAACGACATCAATACGGGTATCGTACCAGCTCCGATCTACCTCACGAGTGAGCGGACGATCGACGCCAAGATTGGATCTGAGTCACTCCGTCAGATCCTCGTAGCGGGTGCTATCGGACTCCTAGTGATCATAGTATTCCTCGTATATATGTATCGAGTCTCTGGACTCCTCGCAGGACTTGCTCTCATCACATATACCCTCATACTCATTGCTCTCGTGAAGGCAACTGGTGTAGTTCTCACTCTCGCCTCTATCGCAGGTGTGATCCTCTCTATCGGTCTCGCGATCGATGCCAATATCCTCATCTTCGAGCGTATGCGAGAGGCACTCGCCGATGGCAAGACGATGGATCAGTCTATCACTCTCGGATTCGAGAAGTCGTGGACTGCGATCTGGGACTCACATATCACATCGCTCACTTCAGCCGTGATTCTCTATGTGTTTGGTATATCATTGATCAAGGGATTTGGATTCATGCTTGGTCTTGGTATTGTCCTCTCACTCTTCACGGCTATGTGGGTATCTCGTATCCTCATCATTGCAGTAGGTCGCAAGCTCGGGAAAAATGCACAAGCATTCATCGGATTCAAGAAATAATCTGAAATAGGATTAAAGAAAAATCTCCTTCGTTATGAAGGAGATTTTTAGTTTAAATTACCGATGAGTTTGGCTTGAAATTCCATGGCTGCTTGCATTGCTCTTGAAACAGCTTCCTTTACTTTACTTTGATCCCAATAGAGTTCTATATGATTTCATTTTCCTATTAGAGATACTTGATTAATCATTTTGATATCGAATGCATTTAACAACTTATCTCCAATCAGAATTCGTCCAGTATTATCAATAGTGTGTTTGTGCACAATACTATCAGGATCCCATTGGTGTAGATATGCAGGAATGATAATCAGGCACTGTCATGTATATAGAATATTAGCAACACTTTTTGGCTTCAATAATACCCTCCACTCCATAGGTATAGTTATCCTTTTCTTGTTGTCAGGATTTACCTTGTGGATACCATAGATCCTCATTTCTGCTATGTGCTCTGCAGTATTAATCATTGTATTTTTCTACTTTTATATATACTGCATTATATCATTATTACATATATATTCAATGCTTCTATGATTTTTTGATTCTTGACTTGGCGGACAGGTCGTGATGGATGCATTCAGGCGAGTGTATCCAGATATCGAGATGATTCTAGAGATGGACAAGGACAACGCTCCATACGGCCACCTGAGTGGAGATGAGATACGCGATCTGACAAAAAAGTGAGTCCAGAGACTCCATGATCGCTGAGCCGATGTCGTGATACTTGCATGCAATACGGCAAGTGTACATGCACTCCGTTATCTCCAGACTGAGATATTCATCGGTTATCATATACTCGGTGTGACAGTACCATGAGCTGAGGCAGTAGCAGAGTGAGGATATAAAAAAATTTGAGTACTCGCGACCGATGCGACGGTCAGGAGTGGTATGTACAAGGAACGGGTACATATCCTCGATGATAGCATCATCGTCGAAGAGATCGGAGCTCCAGGACTCGTCCCACTGATCGAACAGGGGATCATTATTGGTACTGAGATCGATACCCTACTTAGGGAGTATCTGGGTCAGTTCTCGCCTAATATCGAAGCACTCATACTCGGATGTACTCACTATCCGCTCATCCGCGAGTCTATCGAGCGTACATGGACGGTGTTATATGACAGCAAAATCCCGGATCTGATAGATCCGGGAGAGGAAGCAGCGAAGAGATTTAGTGGTTGGATGGATCGTCATTCTTTCGGATATTTCGCATAACGGATTCTACAGCATCATGTACTACTTTTTGTATATCATCTGTCCCTGCTCATGCTTTATTTTTTGGTTCTGGGAAGTTATATATATCTGACATTGTCTTGTCACCTTCATTATATATATCACTTGTACTAAAGTATACTCTAGATTTCCCCGTTCTTTTGCTTTTTGTTTTGATAAGCTGTAGGAATGGTTTTTGTCATTGGCTTTGCGGATAGAGTAAATGATTAAGGAGAGCCCGAGGATCAAATTTTGTCTCATAGTGCTCGAGGATATACTGCATATTGCCGATAGTCATCGCCCCAAAAATACGGACATTTGCTGATAATATTTTCTTCAGATCATAAACGAGATGTTCAGAAAACCCAGATTCATTCTTATTATTGGGTAGTACAAACTGTATTTCTGGTATAACCCATTTTTTTGGTTTTCCGGGTTTTGATATACCCACGTGTCCTCATATAAATTTTGCATCTTCATAGTTGAGACTTGTTCATCACTTAACTTTTTTTACAGAAACAATTATATCTACATTTCCAAGTTCCTTAATTGCATTAGGTGTGAATATACCTCATTTTATTTCAAAACTCATTTTCTTATTCATTCCATACAGATTGTCTCGTATTTTACGAATTGTATGAATATATCCTGGTTCTCATCACTTTGGGTCGAGTTCTATTCTGAGTGCGAGTAGATCCTTAAATTTTGATATCTTGTCATATGGTCTATTAAATATAAGTTTTGTACGCATTGAATCAATACTCTTTGGTCTGCTTCACAATCTTCACTTGTAGAGATTGTCTAGGTTATAGTTCTGGTAATCATGTTTCCTGGATTTCGTATTTACCTTCATTCCTGGAATGTTGGTAAATTTATCCATCAAATCAGCCATATCTACATCAAGTTCGTCTACAATAGGATTTTCATCTAGACCTACTTCCACAAGCATAACTTTGATTATTGCACAAAACATCAAGCTATAAATACCCTCAGTATCTCTCTTAAGATGAGTATTGATATGTTCTAAGAATTCACTTGTACTAGACCATTCTTTATCTTTTAATCATTTTGGTATCTTGCGATAAAGTACACGCTCCATATATGAGATGCTGTCATTATAGATACGATTGAGCTTTACGGTAGCCTTCATCTCATTATTCTTACTGTCTTTGAATCAGAGTTCAGTAAAAAATTTCTTTTTTATGTCCTCAGGACTAAATCCATCTACTGAGAATAAATCAAGATTGGTAAATGGAAAATCTCACTTTTGATTGCCAAACATTTGTTCGGCTTCTGAATATTTTTTTAATCTAAGATCTTCTATCCAACTTGGTATAGCCAGGCTATCTTTTGGATTAATGAATGTATAGCTTGAATTTAATGACATTTTTGATATATTAATAGTGTATGTATCTAATTTATTGAAAGTGAAAAGTAGGATCAGCCGTTGCGGCACTCTGCGATAGGCAAGGTATCTCGTATGAGATATGCGACGATCAGACTCCGCCGAGTAGCTACGACGCCTACGAGGTGATCATCCCATCCCCGTGAATTCCCGAAACCCATCCTATCTATGCGACGGGGCGTGTGATGTGCGAGCTCGATTTTGCATACCAGTTCTTGCCTCGTGATTTCCAGATTGTATCGGTCACGGGTACTGATGGTAAGTCGACTGTAGCCTGGATTATGTACAGTATACTCGAAAGAGAGTTTTCTGTCAAAAAACCTGTATATCTTTCTGGGAATTTTGATATCCCATTCTCGTCTACGGTACTCGATATACTGGCGAAATGAGAAAAGAAGGGGATTATTGTCGTTGAGATATCGAGTTTTATGGCGTTCGCAATCCAAAAATACCAATCAGATTATTCGATATTCACTAATCTCAAACCCGATCATCTCAATTGGCATACGAGTCTCCAGGGGTATATGGATGCAAAAATGAATCTCATGAAGCATACTACTAAACGGTCGATCGTGAATGCACAAGTAATCGAATTTGCGAAGGAGAATACGCTTAGAATGGAGTTACCAGAGAATTCTCGTATTTTTGTAAAAAGTATTGATTACTTTATAACTAGTAATGACGATATAGTAGATGGAACAGACGGGGAAAATATTCTGATATCAGGCATACAAAAATATAAACTAAGCGAGTCGAATTTTTCGGGAGTACATAATGCTATGAATATACTCGCTTGTACCATCGTTGCTGATGAGCTCGCCATACCAACAGAACGTACAAAAGAATATTTGAGTTCTATCACAGGACTCCCTCATCGACTCGAACTGATTGCTACAAAGGGATGAATCCAAGTAGTAGAGGATTCAAAGTCTACGAGTGCTCAGAGTCTCGCTGCAGCACTTGGTTCATATGGTAACACTCGCAACCTCCTCCTCATCGTCGGATGATCAGACAAATGAGATAGCTTTGCCTCTCTTGTTCCACTATTTGCGAGTCGAGTCAGGGCGGTGGCGTGTATCGGTGCTACCAAACAAGCATTCGTCGATATTGCAAAACAAGAGGATATACCATATCTTGCAACGGATACCCTGAGCGAAGCTGTGACTTGGTTATATTGACAGGGGAGAGATGGAGACGTCTTGATGCTCTCACCCGGATGTGCATCATTCTGACTCTTTCAGGACTATCTCGACCGAGCCAATCAGTTCCGAACAGCTATACAAAAACTCCCAGAATAATCTGGGAGTTTTTGTACTTTATATCAACCACACTATTTGATCTCAAACAGTGCGAAGTAGCTCTGTCCGATAAATTGTCCGAGGACATTTTGCTGTTCGGTTTCAGTTTTTGCAGCAGCGAGTCCAGTCTGGAGAGGTGCGAGATACGGTGGGAGAGTAGATCCACTCTGTGCTGATGCGTTGAGTATATTGATGACGTAGTTAGCACACTTGTTTTGTTTGACGCCACGAGATACGGCACCAGTCTCACGGTAGCTCTCATAGTTGGTGCCTGCTATATCGATGAACTCAGTATCACTCTGGAGCTTACCTGCTTTGTATTCATTGATGGCGACCTTGAGACAGAGATTGTCAGTATCTACGAGTGTCAGATTGGGGGCTCGCATCGTGAGGAGGAGGTGCTCGAATCTAGTAGTCAGAGCCCGACGAGGATCACGATCTATCGTTGCCGCATTGAGATCCGTAAGGAGGTATCCGAGTCCGACTTTTTTCATACGACCCACAGTCACCTCAGGAGATGGATCATAGAAAAATGTCTCAAACTCAAATATCAGACTATCATCGAGATATCGTTTTCTGTTCTCGTTTATCAGATAGGTCATGAATGTCCCAATCCGGTAGATTCCCTTCATATTGACGTCACTTCATTTCGGAGAGAGGATACTCGAGTAGAGCTCGTTGCCAATAATCTCGATATCTTTTTCTATCATTGCCTTATCTTGGAGTGGCTTGCCGCTCTCGATCTGCGTGATGAAATAGAGGAGTATCTGATGGAGATCTGCAGCACGCATATTCGTGAGTCTCTCAGGAGTGAGTATTTTTTGCATAGCGACGCTCTGAGCGAGTGATCCAGCTCGTACGATGATAGCCTGAGGATCTGTAGTATTCATCGTGGCAATAGGGGTGATATAGTCACTACGGTAGGTGAATATACTCTCATTCTGATCGAGTTTGTTATATTTGTATTCGTTCATTCCAGCGCCAGTCAGATTGTTCCATCCATGGGGAAATGCGGAACGGATGATATAGACGAGTATGAACAAGAAAAAGAGAAACGAAAGGGTCACCTTCATTCCTATAGTGTCTTCATCTTCATTGTCTGTGTAGCTCACGAAGGCGAGAGATGCAAGACCAATGAGGGCAAGACAGAGGAAGTAGACAAATACTCCATACCAGACGATCCCGAAAGCACTGATCAGGAATAGAAATCCGTATACCAAGAGGATCACGAATATATCTTGTGTCCGAGTACCGATCTCATCTCGCTCGATAAAATAATGAGCAATCAATATGGTAAAAAGTACGCCTCATACGATGAATGCGTATCCGAGAGGGAGCATTATGCCACTCATTAGACTCGTGAAGAGGAGACCTGTCGATCCAACAAAATAATAGAGAATAGAGACGAACAATCAGGCCCCTATGAGTACTGGGAATATACCTTGAGTCCATATGGATTTGCCGTATTGTCGACCCCTGACGAAGAGGAGAATCGCAGGAAGGAATGCAAGGAATATATAGGTAATATCCGTGAATTCGCCGGATTGATTTTTCTGGAATGTGATATTAGCCGGGAGCTTCAGGTAGTTATTGAGTCCACTCTCTTGGCCAAAATATCGAGAAAAATCCTCATTGAGTGATTTACCATCACTCGTGATACTCGCTGCTTGTTGGGCCTTTCTCTTGGCTGCATAGTCATCGGCTGAGTAGACCGCTCCATAGTTGTTGAGATCGAGGTAGCCACCATATCCACCGAGGAGATTGTCTATGGTTCCTCATTTTTGCTCTGTTGTGAATGTACGAGCTTCAGCTCCATTTTTGATAAACCAGGGAGTCAGTGCGAGAGCGATACCAAGAATAAAAATGAGCGTTGCTATGAACCATATATGAAATTTCTCCATCCCTTGTTCCCAGATGGCGAGAGCGAGTCCACCGATCCCGATGGCTCCAGTGATGATAGCAATATTGCGGATGAGGTCTATATTCTCGACGGGCATCCATACATTCATCTTGGTCCATAGATTGGCCCCTGTAAAGATCGAGATAAACAAGAAAAAGAATCCAAGAAATCCAAATATCCCAAGCATGCGATAGGCCATGAGAGCAAGACCGGTAATAATGAGGATGAGGGTCGTGAACTTGATCGAGAAGGCGAGACCGACGATGAATCCAGCGAGTCCTACGAGTACATAAAACTTATTTTGTTCGAGCTTTTCTCGCAGTGCATACCAGAGTATGCCAAATGCACTCACACTCACCATCATGAGGGCTGGATCGAGTTTCATATCCTTCGCCTGTTGGAATATCGTCATCGGCATGATATAGTAGATACCAGCTAGGAGGATCGGGAGCGATATGAGGTATTTTCGATTTCTGGACTCGAGAACTACCGATAGGATGCTTGTCATCACGATCATCGAGAGGATACCACCGAGCTGATTGACATAAAAAGCACTCGCAGCAATCTGAGAAAAGAGAAAACCACTACCAGTGATAATTTGCCAAGTATACATACCAGCTCACTCGAGAGCAGATCCCGTGATCGCCATGATACGAGGATAGTTCATATACACTCCCAGATCATCCCAGCCGATTGGCATCGGACGTATCGCACTAATCAAAGATACTGATATAAGGAAGCTAATAATCAGGAACGCGAACTCAGCAGTGAGGAGCCGAGGAGATACGAGGGCGAGAATAGAGTCACTCCCTGTATCATGTTGATCGAACTCTATATATCTCGTGTTGATATCTCGGTAGGTGGCGATCCATCCAGGGATACCAATGATGATGAGTATACCACAGACGATCAGGAGTCCAGTGAGTGTGAATATATGGAACACGCCAAGTATGAGGAGCCCTGTTGCGAAGATCGCCAAACCCACAGAGAGCTCAGCACCGATACGGACTCTGAGAACTATGCTATCCCAACTTCCTACCCACTTGAGTACGCTATATCCGACGGCTCGCCAGAGGAATGCGAGGAATATGGGATAGACAAGGAGTGAGAGAATATGCCAAAAGAGTACAATACTCGATGCCCCCCCGGTACCAAAAAACGGTGATCCAACTGTCTTTTGCATCGCGGTATACGCTATCGTGACTATGAGGAGATGGAGGAGGGCAAATCCCGATATATGCCAAAAGGAAAATCGTACCCGTTGCTCACTCGTCATTTGAGATACCACCTTGTAGATGAGATAGACTAATCACATTCCAGCAAGATATCCACCATATCCAGTCGCTGACTCGATATGATCGATTTGGGAGAAGTTGGTAGAATAGTATGTCACTATAATATAGATGACCCAAGGTATAAATCCGAGTGATGCAAGGAGGAGTTGGAGCATGATGAGAAAAAAGATAATAACTAAAAACTAAAAGATTTCATTTGGAATTTTTTACTTATTTTGGCGGATGATCTGCCACGCATTGTGTAGGAGTGTCCGATTACCGATAATAAATATAGTCAGATTCACGATCATTGCAACCAAAATAATCACAAAAGCTCACCCCCTGGTGCTATCATGGAGTCAGAAAGATCTCATCATGCCAAATGTAATCCCCGCTGACAATCCTACCAGGAGAATATTTCGGATAAATGGAACCCAAGCAAAGCCACTATTATGGATATGGGTAGCCCGGTATGAGAGGTACCAGAGTGGTATCCACGAGAGTCCGACGGCGAGTGCTGATCACTCGACACCATAGAGCTGGATGAGGATATAGTTGAGAATAATATTGATCGGGAGGATGATCGCGAGGATACGGGCACGGTCTCCAATCTTACCCGTACCAGCCAAGAACTGGAAATTGATCTGGATCAAGAGGAGAAACGTGAGAAAAAATGCAGAATATCCGAGAATAGTACCCGAGGTTCGGAATTTTTCTCAGAAAAAGAGTATCGCCATCGGCTCACCGAACTGGTAGAGGAATACAGATAGCCAGATCCCCACGATAGAGAAATACAATGAAAACTCTCGGTGTATCAGTTGCATTTTGGCTTTATTTTCTCGTCCATGGAGCTCAGATATCACTGGAAAAAGGAATCCAAAGAGTGGTGAAATAAAGATAAATGGGATATTGAGGAGTGAGAGATAGTTCGAATAGTATCCTGTTGCCTCAGATCCGAGAAGGAGGATAATGAGTTGCATATCTACCTGTGAGAGGATGACTCCGATATTGGCCGTCAGGAGTGTAGCGAGAGCGTAGCGATAAAAATGATTGCGTTCTCGGATATCTCTCTCAGATGGAACTCCCTCGAAATAGACCCGATAGTAGCGAGTATAGGTAAAATAGAGTGAGAAAATAAACCCGATCCCCACACCTCCTACCCATGCCCACATATAGGACTCTATACTTCATTGTCCGACAACAAGGAGTATGAGCGTGGCGAGGCCTGTGGCTATGAGTTTCACGAGATCGGATCACTTTTGTAACTTGGTATCCTGAGAGACTGAGAAGAGTACTGTCGTAATATGAAACAGGTTGACTCCGATGAAATAGAGTCCAGAAATACGGAGTATATCGATGATGAGTGGCTCTTGGAAATAATGATTGGCAAGCCATGGGGCAATCCAGAAGAGAATGCTCGCAATCAATACACTCGAGCATATCTGCATGATGAGTGTGAGTTTCAGGAGATATTTTGCTTTCCCGTATTCTTTTTTGATGATGTATTTTGGCAAGAAATAGTTCAAGCTCTCAGTACAGCCAAGGTCGTTGAATGCTCAGAGCAAGCTCACAAAGCTAATCACCCCATAAATCATACCGACACCACCGACCGAGAGATCGTGTGAGATAATGATTTTGATCATATAGCCGAGTGGCCCGATCAATAATGTGAAAAAATAGAGCCAAAATCATTTTTTGACAAATTTTTGAGCCAGGGTTTCTTCTGAATTAAGCATTTTTTATTTTTATAGGCAATAAGTCCCTTCTTTGAGATCGGATACAATTTTGCCATCTGCAAAGGCGATGACCCGTTTTCGCATCGTGTTGACTATTGTTTCATCATGAGTCGCCATGATGATGGTCTTGCCACTCTTGTGGAGATCTTCGAGGAGGTGCATGATCTCAGTTGCATTGGCTCTATCGAGGTTTCCCGTTGGCTCATCCCCGATGATGATACGAGGATCATGGATGAGGGCTCGGGCGATACAGGTGCGTTGTACCTCACCTCCTGAGAGGGTTTCGATGCGTTTTTCTTTTTTGGCAAGGAGCCCTACTTTCGAGAGGACCTCTGGAACGCGTCTCCTGATCTCATAGTTGCTGTATCCACAGACCTCCATTGCGAATGCGACATTTTCTCTCACTGTTTTTCGGGCAAGGAGCTTAAAATCCTGAAATATCGTACCGAGTCCGCGACGATATTGGAGGAGCTCCTTGGGTGAGAAGAGTGCGATATCGACTCAGTTATCATCATAAATATGACCACTCTTGAGTTTCTTAGCACCGAGAAGTGACTTGATGAGGCTGGTTTTACCGCTCCCTGATGCTCCGATGAGAAATACAAATTCACCAGGCTCTATGGTGAGTGATATATCTCTGAGGATGGTGCGTTCTCCATAGGAGAGGGTGACATTCTTGTATTGCATAGACTATCGAGGTAATATATTGAGAACGAATGATTTGGAAACTGATTGAAAGTTAGCATCAGTAGCAGTTACTTTGACAGTATGTTTGCCCTGAGTGAGCCCAGTAGCACTTACTGGGAATACGAATACATCACCCGTAGTAGCACTTTGTATTACTTTGTCATCGATCATTACTGAGATCTCCCTGACGGTGGTCGGGATCACGGTTTGGAATCTGAGATTAAACATATCTCCTTCATAAAGATTGAGGCTCGATCCTCTGGGGTTAATCATCGTGATAGTAGGGGGAGCCTGAACGCCAGACTGTGTCTCGTTGGCAGGCACCTCTATTGGAGAGATATCCGTCCCAGGTAGTGTAGAGAGCGTCTCAGTATACTTGTATCCATATATATCAATAGCCTCGATTATGATATTATATTCTCATGCGAGATTCATCCGAGTTGTCCCAACTGTGATTCCACTATTTCCGTAGGCTACCTCTTTTATGGTTTTTCCATTTGCTATGACTCGGATTCTCTCGATAATACGATTTCCAGACCACTTCACTTCTACGAGGTTATCTTTTCCAGCTCATACTGATTTGACGCTTAGGCTCACCACTCCCAGATCAGTAGGACGGATACAAGGATTTTCTCCTATGACTGCAATTGTACCAGTTCCGCTAGTATATTTGCGAGATGCCGATAGGAATCCTGCAAACCACTCAGGATCATATCCATCTACAATCGGCTTCACAGTAGGAGTATAGAGGGTGATTCGTGAATCTGCTGGCGTCTCTGGTGTGGCTACTCCGTTACAGAGAGTATCGATCTCAGTAGTATTGAGTCCACCATCGTAGGTATCGAGCTTGACCGCCATGATAGTTGATCTGACCATATCGGCTGGAGTATCTTTGGTAGCGAGGAGTCCAGAGAGCCTTGATATATTATAGGTGTAGACGTCTTCTGGTTTTTTGAATTCTTCTTTTGGGAGATCCTTGAGTGCATATGTCATATAGCTCTTCCAGATTGTAGCGGCACAGTTGAGTCCATCACAGCTTCACTTGGTTTCTCATCCATCGACATTGCCAGCCCAGACGACAGTAGTGATCTGTGGAGTATATCCGATGGTCCAGAGGTCCCGGGGGAGGATTTTCTTTACCCCTCATTTACTTACATCCTTGTTAGATGTACCTGTTTTCGCAGCGACTGTGCGACCTGCGATGGTGAGGGCATTTCGCCAAAAAGTCGACTCAGGACGAGCATCATTGTTGGAAAGAATCTTGGATATGATATAGGCGGCCGCTGGATTCATTACTTCTTCACCAACTTGGTCCTTGTGTTCCTCGATGATATTGCCATCGTTATCTTCGATTTTTTCTATAGTGTAGAGTTGTTTTTTGAGCCCGTTGTTCGCAAATACAGAGTAGGCCTGCATCATATCGATCGGTTTGGCCTCGGCAGTTCCGATTGCAATCGGAGCTCCATAACCATAGTTCTCACGCAGACTCGATATACCGAGTCACTTCGCGTATTTGATGATGGACTCTTCTTGACCTGCGAGATAGTACATCTTGATGGCTGGGATATTACGAGAGTAGTCGAGAGCCATCTCGAGTGACATCACTCATTTGAACGATCTATCATAGTTATCGGGTTTCCATTTGCCAAAAGATATCGGTCCATCTGTCACTGGGCTTGCGGGGCCAATAGGGTTCTTGGCGATAGCAAGTGAGTAGACAATCGGCTTGAACGATGAACCTGGCTGACGAATTGCTGTGACCATATTATTGTTACCACCATGATCCGCATCAAAATAATCAGGCCCACCCACCATCGAGAGGAGTCGTCCACTGACATTGTCCATACTCACTAGAGCTGCACTACTCGCTCCATATTGAGCCACATTGATCGCGACTTGTTTGCGTACCGCCTCTTCTGCATAGTCCTGGAGCTTGGGATCTATAGTAGTATATACCTTGAGTCCACTTGTCACATCGATATCTTTGCCATATTTGGTTTCGAGATATTCTTTGATATACATCACGAAGTATGGATACTTGATATTTTCACTATATTTTTTGAATTCGAATTCAATGCCGTCGTAGACTATCTTCTGGAATATTTTTCCATCGATCTTACCATCTTCGAGCATCTGTGCAGCAACGAAGTCCTTACGACCGATTGTATACTCGATCGTATAGATACTTGCGAGCTCTCCAGAGCCTGACTGACCTGTGATGGCGATGTTCCCGATGAAGTCAAGGACTCGATCAAAACTCAACTCAATGCAACCATCACTATCAGGAGTGAATGCTTGACTTTTGATTGCATCTGTCTTGACTCCACAGACAGTGAGTCCATTGTCATTGCGTTCCATAGTCATACCCGAGAGATATGAACGGAATCACTTATAAATTGTTGCGTAGCTATCCCGATCGGCTCTTGATATGAGAGTCTGGCTGCTCGTCGGATCTCACTCGGGATAGACGTCGAGTTTGCCCATTAGACGATCCCGATGGAGATATGGTGAGTAGTAAGTAGGTCATTTTGGGAGGGACGCAAGGATGGTTGCCCCGAGTGGTCAGACATCTTTGGCACTTTTACCAAAATAGGTACGAGAGGCCTCTTCTATACCATTCGCATTGTATCAAAATGAAAATGCATTGAAATACATTTCAAGAATTTTATCCTTGGAATAGGTGTTGTTGAGTTGGTACGAGAGATACATCTCTTGTAGTTTTCGCTTGATAGACTTCTCGTTGGTGAGGAGTGTATTCTTGATGAGCTGCTGCGAGATCGTCGAGGTTCATTTTACAGTCTCATTGGATCCGAGTATGTATTTGCCTCCAGCTCGCATGAGTCCCATCAAATCGATACCAGGATTCTCGAAAAATGTCCGGTCCTCAGTACTGACGATCGCATCCTTGAGTGACTGTGATATCCCAGAAGAGTCGACATAGGTACGCTTGCCATCCTTGAACAGACTATAGATCACACCACCATCCTTGTCATAGATTGTCGTACTCTCACGGAAATAGTCCCCACTCTCGAGCGTCTCGATAGCAGGTACCCCTCTGAGAAAAACTCCCCATAGGATTAGTATCCCCAGAGCACCGAGTAGGAGGAGTACTCCAAAAATCCTAAATAAAATATGCTTGCTATTTGTCTTGTCAAAGAAAGATTTAATCTGTTCAATATGATTTCATTTTTTATTTGGCCGATGTGCTACGTGTCTGATGCGAGGTTCTAACATAGTTACTAGGATGAAGAATTAGAGATTTTCCCATTCGCCTGGAGTAGGGAGTGCTGGTTTTGTGGCTGGAGTTTTCAGGACGGGAACCTTGGATCAGGAGGCTGGAGTTTGAATATTTTTTGTGGGATTGATTGTTGTTTTTATTTTTTCTCATGAGACGGTTGTGCCTGACAGGATTGGCGTCTCGATCTTCGGGAGATATGATACTGGATTGGCAAAAGTAAAGTATTGCTTGTAGTCAGCTCCGAGGACGATCTCTATCTTGGGTCCATCAGTAGTCATATACTCATTGCTCGTGACTATATTGACTGGAATACGGATATCGAGAGTACGGAGTGCCTCAGCGATGTCCGAGTCTGGGTCTATACCGATCTTGTATTCACTATTCCAATATATATTGATATGTGATCTCTCTATGGCACCAGTAGCTACTTTGAGTACATTGGAAGCATCGTAATTTATTCCGATTTTACGCATTTCCATGAGGAGGTTGCGAGCATAGGTCGCAGATGCTGCCGTATGTACCACAACTATTGGCTGCTGTGTGGTATGTATCCCAGGAAAATGAAATACAAAGTCCACAAATCGATGAATGCGATCATAGTAGCTGAGACTATTCATCTTGGCTCCCTCAGGGATGAGAGACCATGCTCCACCAAAATAGGACATCGACGGACTATAGAGATATGACCCAATACTACAAACACTATAGCTCAGACAATCACCCCCAAGATTATACACATGTATTGCTGATTTTTCGATACTCGCGAATGACGCCCCGAGAGATACGATATCTGCCACTGTGAGATCGGTATCGATGTTTTTGCGAGTTGCATCGATGATATTCGACACCTTGCTTGGACTCGTGATGACTCCAGCGGAGAGTGCCTTGGTTTTGATCGCGTTGATGATCTGTTGTTGTCGATGGGATCGGTCTATATCACTGGTAGAATGCCGAGACCTGGCATATCTGAGGGCTGTCTCACCGTCGAATACCTGGAGTCACTTTTTCACGGAAAATACGGTATATCCATAGTTGTAGTCAGGATACTCGTTGTCATAGAGATTTTTCTCGACATCGACTTCGATACCACCTAGTGCATTGACTACATAGCGAAATGCAGTGAAGTCGATCACCATATAGTGTTGTATCGATTGTCCAGTGACCTCGGATACTTTACTCGCGAGGAGTGATATTCATTCTTTTCGACCGAGCCCGATAGGGTAGAGACTATTGATTTTTCCAGCTCAGGCTCACTTGCCATAGCTGACATAGAGGTCACGAGGGATCGATATCATCGTCACGGATCCTCTTTCTTCGTCGAATGATGCGAGCATGATCGAGTCCGTGAGCGATCCACCCTGATGATCTCTTCCGCCGATACCTGCGATGAGGATATTAGTAACTCATTTTTTCATAGGTGCAACGACACCACTTGCCTCGAATATCGGAGGTACCCACGCACTATCATCGCCAGCGGTACCGACACGGATATTACCGATTCACTGAACTGCATAGTTAATCCCAAAAACTACAGCAAGTGCCACGAGCAGTCCTGCTATGATTTTACGGATTTTTTTCTTGGGATCAGTAGGAGTAAGAGGTGCTAGGAGTGCGTCTTGTATTTTTTTTACTGGAGTATGATCGAGTTTTTTCGTTTTAAATTGTGACATAGCGGGATTATAGGAAAAAATCATTTTTTTTCAATAGTAATTATGCGGATTTTGTGTGGAGATTTCCGCTTGACAGAAAGCGAAAAACGACTACATTTTATCTAGTTTCATATGCTCGAATTTCCTATATTATACCTGTATTATTTTGCATCACGATCCCGTCCTCATCAGTGAGATAGAGACTCTATTCCTAGCTCTCCCAACACATCGTGTAGTAGTCGATGCGACCCTCGGACTCGGTGGGCACTCTCGTATGTTCGCATCCCATATGTCTCCTGGAGAGAGGCTCATCGGGATCGACCGAGACAGAGACAATCTGGATATTGCTAGAGACAATTTTATTCAGAAAACTGGATTGCTTCGTGCCTCGCAATGACAGAGCATAGAAATGATTCCACCAGAGATAGATCTCGTACATGCTAGTTTCGCAGATATCGATACGATCCTCGATGAGAGATGAATCCAAGAAATTGACTTCATCCTCTATGATCTCGGAGTGAGTAGTGCTCACTATGATGATGGGGAGCGAGGATTTTCTATCAGATATGACGCCCCACTCGATATGCGGTTCGATCGGACTACGGGACGTACGGCTCGAGATCTCGTGATGACTACCTCTGAGTACGAGCTCCGAGATCTGATGTTCCGCTACGCTGATGAGAAAAAATCCGTCCATATAGCCAGAGCCATCGTCGAGACTCGAAAAACCAAATCCATCGATACGACGTTCGATCTCCTCGAGATCATCAGGGGATCGAGCTATGACAAGGATTCACCGAAGCGAGTATTCCAGGCTCTCCGTATTGCTGTCAATGCCGAGTTCGAACATATCGAGACAAGTATCAAAAAAGCAATCGACAAATTGAATATCGGCGGACAGATCGCGATCGTATCGTTCCACTCGATCGAGGATCGCATCGTGAAGAGTCTCGTCTCACCGTATCTCACGGGAACTATCGACGAGTTCACTGGACAGACGATCATCCCAGCTCGTCTCACCAAATATAACAAAAAACCAATCCTCCCAACCGAACTCGAGATAGACAAAAATCCAAGAAGTCGGTCAGCGAAACTCAGAGTTTTGACAAGAATTAACTAACTTTTTCCCTGTGAACGCAAACGTCTTGGTAGCCAAAAAATGACATCTTTCCTTCTTCTCAGAGCGTAAAGTGGCTCGTGAGAATTTTCGTCTGTCGTTCACTCAGGCGTATGTGCTCGCTATCGTCCTGATCGCGTGTCTCGGGATCTACTATATCTGGATACTCAATCAGAATGCAACGAAGTGATACCAGATCCGAGAACTCCAGGGACAGTATCGGGAACTCACATTCCAGGAGAATCTCCTCGATATCCGTATCGCAGAGGGCAAGAGTATCGATGCGATCATAGCAGCTCCGATCATGCAGAGTATGCAGACAGTCGAGACTCCTTCGTTCCTCGTGATGCGAGATGCCCAGCCTACACTCAAAAACTAAAACCAAAAAATGCCAGAAGCCCTCAAGAGAATCATCGATATGATCCATTATTTGCCAGGAATAGGGGAGAAGACAGCGGCGAAGCTCGCATTTTTCCTCCTCAAGGCG
>JAYTJD010000066.1:0-1721 GCA_043731405.1 Candidatus Altimarinota bacterium | reverse complement strand
CACGAACGAGATACCAGAGGACTCGTTCAAGCTCGACAAACTCGCAGGTGCGTACTGGCGAGGAGATGCGAAGAACAAACAACTCACTCGTATCTATGGTCTCGCTTTTGAGAGCAAAACTGAGCTCGATGCCTACGAGCATATGATGGAAGAGGCAAAGAAACGCGATCATAGAATACTGGGGAAAAAACTAAAACTCTTCACCGTATCAGATATGGTCGGATCAGGCCTCCCGCTCATCCAGCCCAACGGGATGATCATCCGTGAAGCGATCAAGGACTATCTCTGGGATCTGCACAAAGATCGAGGATACGATCGTGTCTGTACACCTCACCTTGCGAAGGAAGAACTCTATCAGACATCAGGCCATGCTGGTAAATACCTCGAAGATATGTTCTCCGTGTATGGTGGAACGAGTAAAGAGAACTTCTTCCTCAAGCCGATGAACTGTCCTCATCATATGCAGATATTCGCGGACAATCAGTTCTCCTATCGTGATATGCCTGTGAGATATTTTGAGCCTGCGACGGTATACCGTGATGAGAAGACGGGACAACTCTCAGGACTCACTCGCGTCCGCTCGATCACTCAGGACGATGGTCACCTCTTCTGTCGAGTCGGACAGATCAAAGACGAAGTCTCCTCTATCGTCGATGTGATCAAGCAATTTTATACGACTTTTGGCCTGATGGACGGATACTGGGTATCACTCTCGATCCGTGATCCACTCACTCCCGAGAAATATCTCGGAGGCGATGATGTCTGGGAGATCGCTGAACAGGCCCTGGAGGAAGCCGCTATCGCAAATAATCTCAACTACCGTCCGATGCCAGGTGAGGCGGCATTTTATGGGCCAAAACTCGACTTCATGTTCAAGGATGCGATCGGACGTGAGTGGCAACTCGCCACGATCCAGTGTGATTTTAACCAACCGGCTCGGTTCAAGCTCTCGTTCAAAAATGAGAAAAACGAAGACGAACAGCCAGTCGTGATCCATCGGGCAATCTCGGGATCTCTCGAGCGGTTCATGGGTATCATGATCGAGCACTTCGCCGGCACCTTCCCACTGTGGCTCGCACCAGAACAGGTCCGCATCATCCCTGTTGGGGAGAACTTCTTCCCATATGCAGATGAGGTATACGCAGAGCTCAAGAAGTCATGACTCCGAGTCAAGTTCGACGACTCCAATGACTCTCTCGGCAAGAAGATGCGAAACGCTGAGATCGACCATGTGAACTATATCCTCGTCGTCGGAGATGCTGAGATGACGACTCGTACTATCGCTGTCCGCAACTACAAGACGCAAGAGAAGACCACCGAGTCTATATCGGATTTTGCAAGCAGGATGAAGGTAGAGATAGAGACGAAGGCACTGTAGTCACCACCACCCGAGAGGACCCCCCTTTCCCGTTTAGCAATATTAGAAGCACACCTGGAGTGCAAAACAAAATTCATCAAAAACCCCGAAAATTCTCGGGGTTTTTTGGTTTCAATTGTCTTTATTTTTTCTTTGATTTAGTAAACATCCAGAATATCATAAGAATTAGTTCTGCGAAATATCTCGCAAGACGATCATTCATTTTAGAATAACTAGTTTTTTCATGTAGTTTTTATTTATTTTATTTATTTTTATATATATGCCTATCAACTTCTGAATCTCGTTCCTCGTACATCTCATCATCGTGATCGTCTGGGATGTGAATAACTGGCTCATCAAAGCA
>JAYTJD010000065.1:0-10966 GCA_043731405.1 Candidatus Altimarinota bacterium | reverse complement strand
CTGCTCCTGCTCCTGCTCCTGCTCCTGCTCCTGCTCCTGCTCCTGCTCCTGCTCCTGCTCCTGCTCCTGCTCCTGCTCCTGCTCCTGCTCCTGTGAGTTTGATTACTCAAACAGAAAAAGACAAACCATTAGAAGAACAAAAAAGACAATATAAGGAATTTCTGAATAAATCATATAAAAATCGGACAAGATGGGATGAGGAATTGCTAGATATTCTCAATGACGCTTATGCATCTCCTAGTCTCAAAATTAGTGATACACTCATATTCAATAACACCCCAGCTCAAAAAAAATGACAACTCACACACATTGCAAATAGTCTCGATAATATTAATTTTCAAGATACGATTCAATGATGAGAAAATAAGATTATTGTGTCAAGAATACTACTGTCCAATACTCAAGTCCCAATCATGAGAGTATATATTGATGGTAAACTTTTTATGGCTACAATTGTTGCAGTGTGAGATAAAGAAACAAAAACCATCGAATGAACATTTGATATCTCCAATACTAAAATCGATCCAAAATATACATCACACACGTATGATTCAGTATCTGAAGATGATAATGGCAATGTAATAAATTATTGACCAATGGCCATGCCCGATGCAATTCAAATACAAAAATGATACTTTAATCATCAAGGAGATGTATTGGCTCAATCGGCAGGATGTATCCAAATAGAATGATACTATGCTCACACACTTCGGAAGCAAATGGAACAACTCAAGGGGCAAAAGAAAAGAATAACGCAAATCAATAGCAATCTATATGATAGAAAGGGGAAAAATATATAATCAACATAAAACAAATTGCCATATTATACCGAACTAATCCATCCTAAACGGTTAGATTTTTTGATTGTTTTTTACTCACTTTTTCATATAGTATTGGCAATACTTTTTTGATCATACTATGTCCCTCTATACCAAATATCGACCCCGAGACTGGGACTCCATCATCGGACAAGATGCCATCTCGACAGTACTCCGCACCTCACTGATCCAGGGTCGTGTGGGTCACGCCTATATCCTGACGGGATCTCGTGGAACGGGTAAGACGACGACGGCTCGCATACTGGCAAAATGAGTCAATTGTCTCAATCTGCAGAACGGGAATCCGTGTCATACCTGTGCTCACTGTGTCGCGTTCGATGATGGGAATATGCTCGATTGTATCGAGATCGATGGAGCATCGAACAATGGAGTAGAGAATGTCAGAGATCTGATCGAGAAGGCTCGATTCGAGCCCAATATTGGTGCGTACAAGATCTATATCATCGATGAGGTGCATATGCTCTCGACGGGAGCATTCAACGCCCTACTCAAAACTCTCGAAGAGCCACCCAAACATGTGAAATTCATCCTTGCTACTACGGAGATCGACAAGGTGCCTGAGACGATCCGCTCTCGCTCTCTCCGATTCGACTTCAAAAAGATATCCGAAGCTGATATCGTGAAACATCTGGAATATGTGTGTGGACAAGAAGGGATCAAGGCTGAAACTGAGGCACTGAGTATCATTGCCCGAGCCGCTCGCGGTGCTCTGCGTGATGCTCTGACTCTGACTGAGCAGAACACGGTGAATCAGGAGATCTCCACAGAGTATGTCCGCTCTACCCTATCCCTCATCGCAGACTCACTCATCGAGGAGATCATCTCTACTATAGTGACTGCTGATCGAGAGAAAATGACCCAAATTCTCGATACGCTCCGCTCTCGTCATGCCGAGGTGCGAGGGCTTTTTGATCAGATCATGTATGGATTGCGGGGTGCGATGATGACGAGTTTCCAGTGAAAAAATAGTACTGGGAACTTTGCAGAATATAGTGATATATTCGCCATATTCGAGTCGGCATATGCGAGGATCAAAATCATACCCGATGGATGGCTCCTCATCGAAATCACTCTGATGCGAGCAGTGGCACGAGGGGAGAAAACTACTAATAACTCTGTTTCACTCTGATGAACTGAGTGAACTCAGCGGGGTTTGGGGGAAGGAACTGTTTGAGTCGGATGAAAGCAGAAAAAAGATGAGCGGAGCGAACGAGGTTTTCCTGACCCCAATAGTTTTGGTACTTTTTCTACAAAAAGTACAGAAGTAACTGCGTCCGAGACACCAGAAGCTCAGAAAAAAGAGCAGATCCTCTCCGAGGATGGCAAAACCACAGAAAAACAGAAAAATACAGATACAAAAAAAATCGAAGATCCTGAAACAAGTTCAGGATGAAAAAATAAAAAAGAAGCAAAAATAGAAACTCCCATCTCCACTTTTAACTATATCCGTCTCCTCGAAGAGATCAAAAAAACAAAGGCAACTCTCGTCCTCGATCTCAAGACTGCCCGATTCGAACTCAAAGATAAGCATCTCACTCTCATATTCTCCAAGGGATGGCACCACAATCGGGCCAATGATCCTGCCATGCGGGGCATCATATCAGAAACACTTGAGACACTCTATTGAGGAGTATGGAATATCGTATGTAGACTCGAGTGAACTCCTGGAGCTGATATAGCAGATGGGATATTCTAGACTATATTAGGGTCTTGGACATGAGATACTCGGTTGGGCTTTCATACAATTGGTATACATGATTGGAAGTCTCTTTTTGACTTGTTCAGTAGTCGAGAGGAGTCAGATATGGATATCGATCAGATTGGACATGATAGCGGACTTGATATCAAGACTCGGAGTACGATAAGTCTCGAGTTTGTTCGCGGTTGCTACGATCGATTGTTTGAGACGCTGTTCTCGAGTGAGACTGCTTACAGCATATGATCGAGCATCGGTAGTGGGCGCCCTATCGACTGCTTGTCTCCATGGGAGGAGGATATTCTCGACACCGAGAATTGGGTTTGCAAAACATCGTTTCTGGGCAAGGGTTGCAGACTCGGAACTGGTATCTCATTGGGTATTTCATTTGAAGCAATCAAAGTTGCCAAGCATTGCACTCGCACTCCGAGAGGAGTATCCCTGATGAGCGAGTTCTCACTGGAGGAGTTGTCGCTGAGTTGCACTATATTCGGCGATGCTCTTTTTGCTCCCATCTCATCATTGGAATAGGAGGATTGCTTTTTGCCAATCTGCCCAGACATTTTGATTTTTGGTACCAAGATTTTCGAGTGATTTCATGATCTTGGCAACAGACTCTGATACATTGTTTTGGTCCTTGCAGCTTGCTGTGGCTGGTGGTATATAGCTCGTATTGATAGCTGTGGCGATGAGTACTCCAGACTGAGAGAGGCCAGAGAACTGACTATTTGGCACACCGAGTACGGCTTGCTTGTATATATTCTCGAGGGTCTGATTCTCTGATAAGAGTACTGATAGAGATGATCGGATGGGTCCATCGAGGGTACATCTATTGGTGATAGTTGCGATCGTGGATGAGATACGATCACCCACCTGAGTGAATATCTGTCCATCTCTGATTACTGGAGCCCTGGTCTCACCGTTGGCTGCTACCTCGATATTATAGCGAAAATCGAGGAGCATATTGGTCGAAAGCGGTACCTCGAGGAGAGCTCGATCGATCGTCTCTATGGTGCGCTCTGCACTCGATGAGGCTCAACCCTGAGTGATTCCACAAGCTCCTGGCTGCTGAGACTCCATCGTGATCTGGGCGAGTCGAGCATCTACCGATCTCACATATGCGGCAAGTGCTGGGATCGGAGCAGACTCGATCTCACAGCTCACTGCAGCAAAAATCTGAGCCGAAGAGAACATCGAGAGAGAGAGAAGTAGAGATGCAAAGAAAATCTTGTTGTACATATATTATTTGACAGGAAGAGTATCGAGCTTGCGATCAGTATCTAGGATAGAGAGGATAGTGCTCATCATCGCATTCGTGAATGCCTGTATCTCGTTGAGATCTGTGGAGAGACTCGTATATGCCTCTTTTTGTCACTGTCAAATCCGTATCTGGTAGCAGCCACTCAAGTTCTGAGTCTCACTCGGTCAGAGTGTGGATGTCTTGTTTGCTACTTGAGTCGTGTCGCGAGGCCCAACAAATCCTGCTCAGATGAATCAATTGGCAAGAATCGGATCACTTGGGAGTCCTGCCTCAGCCATAGCACAGCGAAACGCTGCGTCAAATATAGCATCCTTGGACTGAGGTGTATCTTCAGTCTGGAATTTTTTAGTAATTTGAGGGGATTCTTGTGTACGCAGGATAGGTGGAGTAGACTTTCCAAAATTGCTATTCTTTTTCGGATCTTCATATGAATTCTTCGTCATTTCCTGATATCAAAGATCGGAGTACGATATCGGCTGCATCATCTTGGTATGCTGTTCGAGCAATGACTCGATCGACGTATTGGCAAATCCACCGAGTCCAGCCTGACTCCCTGCTACCATATCGACCGTGATACAGAATAATCCGGTACAAGCAGGCTTGTTATAAAAATCTCATTTTTCACTCAATCAAAAAGCACCATCGAGTGCCGAATTGGTACCACTAGGAGATGGCGTTGATACTGACGGAGCGACATATGCGAGACGTCCTGGGGAACTCACTCCTCCAGCCAGTGTCGAGTTGACATCATCGAGGAATCCATCACCGAAAAGTCCATCACCTGTCGAAGTAAGGGCTCATGTAGTACATATTCATGCCCATGGAAGAGTCCCAGTTGTAGAAGTGGTAGGATTGCCCGATGGAGACACACCCGTGACTCAAGTTGTAGGAGTAGTAGTCCCTCCTGTAGGGTTCGATGAGGTACTGTTTGTACTGCTCACAATTGGGAAGAGTGGAGCAACAGGATCACCCCTCAGGAGACTTGCTATAGACTTGGCACTCGCATTTTTGGTGCCTGTGTATGGATATTTCTCTTTGAATATAATCGAGTTGATTCTCGTGATATCCGCGAGGAGATCGTAGTCTGAGTTCGCCGTATCTCCATCGAGATAGAGTCCGATATTGCCGACAGATTCGAGCGTATCCTGATCCTCATGAGCCCTCTGATCGAGCCCGTTGTATTTCTCGACGAGACACTGTCTGAGACTACTCTCACTCGGTGTTGTGAGTGTGACTTGGCGGGATCGAGCCAGAGATATGAGGATAGCGGTATTGCCAGTGCGGAGTCACTCGAGACTCCCTGCATCGATCGGCTCACTCGCGAGCCAACTCGCACCACATCAGAGTGCCCCATATGTCCGCTTCTCTCAGATACGTTTCATGAGTATACTCTGAGCAAGTGCATCTCATGCATCATCAATCCTAGAATAAAAATCAAGACCTAGATTGGAACCGACGACTCCCATATCTTCAGAGGCATCTACAAAAATGGGCATCAATAGGAGCAATAGAATAGCGAATAGAGAGTATGATCGTAACATAGGCTCATTGTATCAAATAGGACTCAAAAATGCAAAAAGAATTGCAAAATAAGATCAAATTTTTATACTAGTCTTGACCGTTCAAAAAATCCTAAAAATCAACCCTATGAAGCTACTCACCTCTCTTGTCACATCTCTTGTAGTCCTCACCTCTTGTACACTCGGATCTACACCTACACCATCTGGAACTGGATCTACCTATACTCCGACCAAGCCGACGATATCACTCAAGCAGTCATCATCAACTACCGTGACGGGTGGGATGGTTGCCACTCCGACATATGGAACTGGCAAGATGCAAGTCGAGATATTCGCGGACTTCCAGTGTCCAGCATGTATATCGTACAACGAGACGATCCAGCCTATATTTGAGGAGTATGCGAGTGCTGGCAAACTCACGATCGTATTCCGACAGTTCCCTCTGTCCAATATCCACAAAAATGCAAAATGAGATGCGATCGCTGCTCTCTGTAGTGCAGAGCTCGGAGGATATATGGACTACAAAAAGGGACTCTACACCATGGAAAAAGAAAAAGCAGGTAAAGCTGTCACTGACACGGATCGTATCGCTATAGCCAAATCTATCGGTCTCGATGAAGCCAAGTTCGCAAGCTGTCTCACAAACAAAACCTACGAAAAACAAGTAGACTCTGACATCGCACTCGGTGATAGCAGAGGAGTAACGGGTACTCCGACGACCTATCTCGATGGGATCAAGATCGATATGTCACTCTTTCGAGATATTGCTGGATTCCGATCATTCATCGAGAGTCGTGTGAAATAGTATGTTCCCGTCATTCTGACGCAAGAAAAATCCAAGTTCCCATATAAATCAGAATCCCCTACGCAAGTGGGAGATTCTGATTTAAATTTTCTACCTTACCCTAGGATTTTCATTGGTTTTTCTAATTTGGAAACTACCAATAACTAGGAAAACCTACTCTATTACTTTAAATAATTCATCTAGACTCGTCTTCCCTTGCATCGCCTTGAGTATCCCATCTTCTCGCATGAGCATGAGATCTCACTTACGAGCTGCGGTAACGATCGCACTCGGTGATGATCCACTGCGGATGAGAGCCCTCACTTCTTCGGAGAAGTTCATCACCTCGTATATACCGATACGACCCTTGTAGCCAGTCATACCACATTCATTGCATCCTGCTGACTTGTAGAGTTTGAATCCATCTTTTTTCTCTGCGAGTGCCTCGATACCCAGATCTTTGAGCATATACCGTATGATGTCGATCTGGCTCGGATCTGCCTCGTATGAGGATATACAGTGAGGACACAGTCGGCGGACAAGTCGCTGAGCGATGATGACATCGAGCCCTGATGCGAGGATATAGCTGGGTACTCCCATATTCATGAGTCGCTCGATCGTCTCCCCTGCACTCTTGGTATGGAGGGTCGAGAGGACGAGATGCCCCGTCATCGCTGCCTGCATCGATATCGTAGCGGACTCGAGATCACGGATCTCACCGATCATGATGATATCGGGATCTTGACGCATGAGAGCCTTGAGTCCTGTAGAATAGAAGTAGTTTTTCTTCTCATCGACCTCACTCTGGACGATCCCAGGGAGCTCATATTCGATCGGATCCTCGAGGGTGATGATCTTGCGATCCTCGGTGTTGAGAGAGGTCAGCATCGAGTAGAGCGTGGTTGTCTTACCAGATCCAGTAGGACCCGTGACGAGGATGGTTCCATTTTTCTTTTTGAGTGAGCGGTCGATCTGCCTCTTGGATGTCCACATGAATCCGAGATCATCCACCGATGGTATCGCCCGAGTGGAGTCGAGTATACGACATACTACATTCTCCCCATAGCGGACTGGGAGCGTCGAGACACGGACATCAATCCGCTCATCGTCGGTCGTGATACGATATTTGCCATCTTGTGGAATATCCGTGAGGTTGAGCTTGAGATCGGACTTGTATTTGAGTCGCTCGAGGAGGAGCTTGTACTCGGGTCTAGTCAGGCTCGCTACGCGAGTGAGCTCTCCATCGATACGCAGTCTGATATGGATCTCACCCTCTGCGGTATCATAGTGGATATCTGATGATCAGAATCCGAGGGCTCACTTCGTGATGAGGGTCAGTGTCGCATCACTATCCTGTCGGCCGAGAGCTGCATGGATCTCCATCTCGAGCGAGATGAATCTTGCATGTCCATCCGTTTTATCTCATTTTCCCTTGGCAGCCAAGATAGCATCCTGAAACTGGTCTTCATCCCGGATATTGGATACGACCTCTGGAGCGACTGGTATGATAGTTTCGTCATTCATAGGCTCAGTATATGCTATCTCGGAGATTTTTGCAAATCCTAGAACAAAAAAGAAACCCGCCAATTGGCGGGTTCAAAGTTTTGAGAGTCAAAGGATTCTCAGCTCTCGCATTGCACGAGAGGGATATTGGTGATTATGTGTATTGGTATGAATTAGTAGAGGTCAACAATGTTGTACTGACTGGCACTCCGGATTCCCGATGTACCATCAGTCCATTTGAGCAAATGCTTCGAGATCGTTTGTGGCGATGATCCCGATGTTCCATTTGCAGTCACTGTGAAACCATTGAGATAATTCTCATCTACCACATTGACACCCGTCGGATTACCGGCAGCGTCTTTAACGATACTGAGCACGATAGCCACATGTTGACCAACACTGGAATACAGACTGGCACTCGTCGGACTGGTACCAAAATATGCAATCATCGTACCAGGAGCAAGTTGAGCTGCAAGCTGTGCATTGGGTATGCTTCCCAACTTTGTGCCAGCATGCCACTTATTTGTCAGATCGATGCTCCCGATCATGCTTTTGGCAAAGTCAACACACTGACCAGTAGCACTATTAGCAGTGTCACTGATACGAGCATTGACGGATCCAACATTAGTGATGGAATCGAGGAGAAATTTTTTCCCACTTCCAGAGATGCCGACATTCGCAGGCAGGTTGAGGAGGAGAAAATAAGTGCTATTTCCCGTTGATTTGAGGATTTTGACTGCACCCAGCGACGGAGTGGAACCAAGTGTCCAATCTGCAGTCACAAATGGGCTCGTACTATCAAGGAAGAGATTGACACGATTGCTCGGAGCAACCTGAACACCAGCACGAGCGATGAGTGGTAAACCTGCGAAACCGATGGAAATAGAAGAGGCGAGAAGAGTACGGCGTTTCATGATGAAACCTTTCTGATTGGGGAAATGAAAATTGAGAATTGGATAATGAGAAAACTAGCTAATCCATGATATACTCCTTATGTTGAAAATTAGTTAAAAAGTCTAAATAATTTGGGATCAATGAAATTCTGTGGTATTGTTCAAAAAACCTCTGGCGGATTCACATAATAAACCCGTGTGAGTATGAGATTCCTAATAATCTCAGTTCCATACAAATCCACACAGGTTGGATCTTTATATGTATTTGGTACTGGGGAATTATATTCCTCCCATGCCGCAGCAGTTGATTGCTTTAGCCAGTTTTGTAAATCAATAACTTTACCCATATTGAGGACTTTTCGTCCTGTTGTTGAGTTGATAGTTAACCAGCTATTTATATCCAAGTAGTCCTTATTTAGAATTCGATCATAACTAGCCTGATAGTGATTTTCCAAGACGGCTGGATCACTTCTTCGTAGATTGTCTTCGCATCGATTCATGAGTGATGCCCATTTTGGATCAGAGAGAGCAGCAAGTAGATATTTTTCAACTTCTTGTGACACATAACCAGATTCTTCAGTACAAAAATTTCTGGTTACATCCAGATTTTCTGGGCATGTCTCTTTGGCATCTTTTTTGAGCTCATCTACTGTCAAGTCCACTCCGCTCGGATTCCCTTCCCCAAAAACATAAGTAATTCCAGATAAAGTTCTGGTTTTCCACTCTGTATTTGGTTTTTGGAATACTGGTTTCTTTTCTGCTTCTTCGAGTGGTTTCCCACTGCCAAAAGGTGACATTCCCCACTGAGTTCCTGAGTTGGCGACTGTTTCGAGTCGTTTGCCAGTATCTGTCTCTATACCTGATTGGGATATTGGAGTAACTGTTCCAGTACTGAGTTTCACTCCATCTGATTGGGATGGCGTGGAGTTCTGGAATATACCATATCCGATCATAGCGAATATGGATACTGTGGCGAGTGAGATGATGTGTTTTTGTGTGAGTTGCATAAAAAATCCTTTTATAGAAAATGAAGAGGTATTAGTGTACTATAGGTATTGGGCATACTTCTTATTCTATGAGAATATCTGAGATATTCCATAGTTTTGTGAAGTACTGATTTCGAAATCTAATTATACTATACACACGATTATTACTCAAATATTAATTTTTTGAAAGAAACGTCGAAAATAGAGCAAAATCGATTGCAGATGAGATAAAAATATGGGTGATATATGATCAACTGAGGTATTGCTTGCTTTTCTCGCTTTTTCTATACAATTCTCCTATATAACTCTCCCGAACTATGTTCCAAAAACTCATCCCTCTTGTATTCTCTGGCGTATTCTTCGAAAAACTCTTCGCATTTGGATTGCTGTTTTTCGTCGGGTATCTCCTCTCGGACTTTTTGATTTTGTTTTTCATCACGTTTCTTTTTGCATATCTATTTCTCGAGGTGGGGTCATGGATATCGGGAATCATCCATCGGTGGGGACTGCATGAGAGACGCAACCGAGCAGCCGAGATCGCACTCAGATACAATAGTACCAATATTGTCGTGAGCATACTCTATGTTCTCTTCATTCTTATTATTGTGTTTCTTTTTGTCAACATCGTCCCACAGATTATCATCGAGATTGGACAGTTCATCGGTCGGGCTCCGCAGATCGCGACACAGCTCCAGGGATTTATAGCAGGACTGGAGGCTCAACTCTCTATCCCTCTCGGACTCGATCAGATCGTCGGAGATATCATCAATAAAGACAATCTCGAGACTATCGGGCAATCCATCCTCGGATACCTCCGCAATGCAGGGATCATACTGACCAAGTTCCTCATCGGGCTCATTCTTTCCTATATATTCGTCATAGAGCGTCAGCCGATTGCCAGGTTTCTCTCTCAGATGAAGTGAGGGAATTTCGCATTTTTCTATCGGGAATACGATATCATTGCTAGCAAGATCGGGAATGGATTCGGAGCGATTCTCAGGGCCCAGTCACTGATTGCTATAGTCAATGCTATTCTCACCTCTGTTGGACTCATCATCATATCACTCCTTCATGGAGGTACGATATTCCCATTTATCTTCACACTCTCACTCATTGTTCTTGTATTCGGATTTATTCCTGTTTTTGGAACATTTATCTCGGGAGTCCCGATCCTCATAATCGCTTATGGATATGGTGGTGGTGCCTCAGTAGCACTCGTCATCGCTATGATTGCGATCGTCCATGCCATCGAGGCATACTATCTCAATCCGCAGATAGTATCCTCCTATATGCGTATTCCAGTATTCGTCACATTCGTCATACTACTCGTATCTGAGCACTTCCTCGGGCTCATCGGACTCCTGGTTGGGGTGCCACTTTTTGTGATCACTCT
This sequence comes from Candidatus Altimarinota bacterium, assembly GCA_043731405.1. GTDB lineage: Bacteria > Patescibacteriota > Gracilibacteria > BD1-5 > UBA2023 > JABFSX01. Next base: position 91 of record JAYTJD010000065.1, on the reverse strand, counting down.
CTCCTTCATCGAGGATATCGACATGCATATCTCCACTATCAAAAATAAACTCAATGCTCCAAACCTATAAAGAGAAAATCGACGAATTCGT
>JAYTJD010000064.1:0-4376 GCA_043731405.1 Candidatus Altimarinota bacterium | reverse complement strand
AAAATATTGCCTATACTGATATATTCGATACAATAAAAATGTACTCCAAAAAATACACTATGCAAAAATACGCCCATCTCCTCGAACGCCTCGGACTTTCACAGTCAGAGCGTGATATCTATCTCTCACTCCTCTCTCATCCCTACCAGATCGTATCAGATATCGTACGAGAGACGAGATACCATAGACCGATGGTATACAAGTCTCTCAGATCGCTCGAGGCAGATGGCCTCGTGGAGAAGTCCTATCTCGATGGCAAGCGATACTACTATCATGCGACGGATCCAGATCGCCTGAGACAAAAACTCCAGAGCCTCACAGATGCTGCAGAACGCCTCATCCCAGAGCTCGAAGAACTCCACATGCGAAACGCTGAGTCACCGATCCTCTCGGTGAAAGAGTGAGTCACCGGAATACAAGATATCCATAGAGACCTCGTAGAGAGCCTCCCACATGGAGGAATATACTATCGATACAGTTCATCGAGTCAGGAATACGGAAAAAGGTGATCCTATATCCCTGCAACATATTTTGACTTGCAAAAATCCAAAGAACTCGAACGGTGCGTGATCTCCAACGAAAATAGAAAAGCTGATCATGCGAATAATCCCAATCGTGATATTGTTGCTATTCCTGCAGGATTTGATCTCTTCGATGACAATATATCCAAGATCATATACGGAAATAAAGTCTCCATCATCGACTATGATGCACAGATCGGCTGGACGATCGAGAGTGAGAGATTCGCCAGATATGAAGAAAAAATATTCCGACTCCTATTCAAACTCCTCAAAAAATCACAATAAAAAACCCGCCCCTCATCAATGAGAAGGGCGGGTTTTTTGATAGTATTATGCTGCAACTACTGGGGCTGGAGTTGTTACCACTGGAGTAGTCTTAGTAGATACTTTTGCTATAGCGAGTTTTTTGGCTGGAGCCTTATTAGCTACTGGAGCTGCCTTTTTGACTGCTAGTTTTGCAACTACTTTTGCGACTGGAGCCTTGGTGATAGCTTTTTTGACTGGAGTCTTTTTCACTGCTGGAGTCGTCGCTACTTTTTTTTGTGGAGTGACGATGATAGTCTTTGTCACGGCCTTTGCTGGAGCCTTTTTAACTTTTGCGACTTTGACCACGTTTGCTGGTTTTTTGTTCGAGATTTTTTTTGCTTTTTTAGCTATTTTCTTTGCTATTTTTTCTTGTTCTTTCTGGACTTTTTTTGCTTCTTTTTCAGCCTTTTTCATCATCTTCTCGTGTTTCTTTTCGAGCTGTTTGGCTTCTTTTGCTTGGACTTTCGCTACTTTTTTTGCGAATTTTTTATCTTCCTTGGCTCGGATATCGAGAGGAGATTTTTTGGCATCTTTTGATTGAGACATAGTGATAGATTAAGATATACTCGTCATAGTATGATATTGATTTAAGAAGTCAAATTTTTTATATAAAAAAATACCCACTAGGGGTATATGATTATATTTTTTATTGTGAAATAATGAGTGAACGATACTGCATAGCTGACCACTTCCGCATCCACTCAGAACGAGGATACACGTGTCTCCCCGTGTAGGTATCCCACACGATGATGTGACTCGGACTCTTCGGTGATCCGATATATCCGAGCAGGACGAATGCATGTTCTCAGGAGAGCCCGGTGATTTTTTTGCCAGATGCAGTCGTCCACCTGAGTATCCTCTCAGTTGCAGATCTCCAGCACTTGTTGCGTGCAGGGAGTGGGAAAAAACGGAGAATAGACTTGCCTCATTTTGGGAAAAATCCATCCTCAGAATTTGTTTCAGTACACCAGTCTCCCCAGAGTATCACATGACTACGAGTATCATCCAGAGTCGAGAGTAGCTCTGAGAGATGAGTCGCTGGAGTCGATCATCAGGTATGTGATGACTCATTGATGATGCGAGTACGCAGAGAATAGTCCTGAGCGTATTTCGCAAGTGGAGCCTCATAGATACCATATCATGTCTGTTGGGTTTGGCCTCCCGTATAGTATCCAACGAACTCGATATCAGGATCTCACCAGATACCTCCTGTACCATATGCCTGTGGATACTGTGGTATACTCACGAATATCTGCTTCTCAGACAGAGAGATGCCGAGTCGATGCATAACAATCTGGAGAGCGGCTATCTCACATGAGAGGCTATAGTCCTGGATATGCAATCGATATGAGAGTGAGCGATCGATAGTTGGACGCAGTATCAGCGACTGATATGGAGCACTATATTTGGATGCAAAAGTATCGAGATCATGAAAATATTTCTCAGATATGAGCTCGGTACTGTTCGATGATCCAGGGCCAATCTCTCAGAGCTGAGACCATCCCTGCAGGATACTCTTGAGGTCACGAGACATCTCTATTGGGGAGACTCTTGGGAGGGCATAGGTCGATCAGATACTCAGGATAGAGGCAAGGAGGATGATCAGGAATCGTAGCATAAGAAAAATCAGGTTAAAATCCACTCTGTAACTCGAGCATCCTATTGTAGATTCCTCATTTTGCAATGAGATCTGCATGGGCTCATCGTTCGACCACCTGTCCTCACTCGAGTACTATGATGTCATCTGCCTTGCGAACGGTCTGGAGACGATGTGCGACGATGATGACGGTACGATCTCGGAAGAGCTCATCGAGTGCGACGGTGATCGCCTCTTCTGAGAATGAGTCAAGAGCACTCGTGGGCTCATCAAGCAGGATGATCTCAGGATCCTTGAGGAATATCTTGGCAATGGCGAGTCGCTGCTTCTGTCCTCCTGAGAGTCTCACTCCCCTCTCGCCGATCTCGGTATCGAGTCACTTCTCGAGGTCAAATACAAAGTCGCAATGAGCGAGGCGAAGGGCTGTGATGAGTTTTTGTTCGGTAAGCTCCTTTGTAAAGGAGCTGTCACGAAGTGACTGAGGATTTTTTTCAGGTACTTCAGAAGCAAAATCTCCCCGCCCTTCGGGCACCCCTCTTTGCAAAGAGGGTAAGGCAGAAACTAGATTCTCCCTAATCGTTGCATCAAATACTCCAGGATCCTGCGTGAGATATCCGATATGAGGATAGTAAGTTCGCAGTGCCGTCTCATCCAGCTGATTCCCGAGTACTGAGATAGTTCCTGATTCTGGATGCAAGTATCCAGCTATCAGCTTCATGAGAGTCGTCTTCCCTCCTCATGATGCTCCTACGAGTGCGGTCTTTTGTCCTCGTTTTATCGTGAGTGAGAAGTCCGAGAATACTTTTGTTTGATTATACCCATATGAGATACTTTGGATTTCTATATCCTGAGGTTTTTTGAGAAAAGGAGAGCCAGAGTCGTATCACCTCATAACTGGACCATCATCAAGTACTTCCCAGAGTTTCTCTATATCTGAAAAATCCTTTGTGAAGTTCTTATAAAACTCTGTGGAGTCAAAGAGGAAAGACTCAAATACAATAATCATTGCCATCATAGTCGCAAACTCTGTAATTGTAAAAGCTCCATGAAATACTCAATATCCAATCACAAGAAGAATAAAAATCCGTATTGCAAGAGCAAATAGCCGAACCAAATTAAAGATAAAAAACATCGAACGATTTATCTTGAAGTTTGCATTGTCAATGATATCTACAGAGTCCCCTACCCGAGAGAGCTCTTGTTCTATTGTATTATTTTGGAGAATTTCATTTTTAGACATCACTATGCGGACGAGTTTTCTTCCGAGTTCACCCTTTTCGTTAGTTCGTACTTTTCGATCTTTATGAGCAATGGCATCAATATAGATGACGCCTATGTGCATAACGATCAATCAGATCAGTAATCCAATTACATAAATAAATTGAACTTGAGATATAAGATAGAGTAAAAATATTAAAGTAATCAGAATTTTTGAACTCTCTTTGATGAATCAAAGCAGCTGATCCACCCATACTGTTCTTCCTTCTCGTAGGACTGATATCATTTTACCAGTACCAATTCCCTCTAGATAATTATTATCCAATTGTATAAGCTTGGGTATATATTTTCTATATATCCACCGCTCTAGATCATGATAGAGGTGTGGCCAATCGGCCGTTCTCAGAAACCAAGTCATAACAAAATATCCACACATAAGTCATATAAAAATATCGACATTAAGTGCATACTGTTCGATATTTTTATTTTCAATAGCTCGAAGTGATGCTCGAATAATGAGTACTGCTACAATACCATGTACACCATACATACCAAATTTCAAACACGATAAAAAAGTGAACCATTTGTTATATTTTAGAGGTTCAAAAAACCGTTTTGCTTTTTCTAGGAATGACATATTTATCTAAGATTTTAGAGAGTAAAAATTCTACAGTCCGAAGATATTATCTTATGAAACTGTAGAACTTATCTGATTACTTTTTCTTCGCTGGAGC
>JAYTJD010000063.1:0-1731 GCA_043731405.1 Candidatus Altimarinota bacterium | reverse complement strand
AAAAATAAAATTGCATATATTCGTTCCCTTCATGACAAGTCTACCCGACTCTCTGAGGGTATTTTTCTCGTGGAGTGACGCAAGTGTATGGGCGAGTTCATGGATTCAGATTTTGAGATTGTGGAGGGATTTTTCTCGGATGAGTTCGCCACACAACAAGAATACCAGTTCCCACACCAGACCGTCACCGAGGGTGAGCTCGCTCGTATCACGACACTTACGAGCAATGACTCAGGAGTACTGATTGTGAGAATGCGAGACAATAATAATAGATCCTGAGCTGGGAAACCTCAGGATGACAAAAAAAATGCACTCGTGGTCGTTCTCGATCGGATCAATGATCCTGGCAATCTCGGTACGATCATCCGTATTGCTGACTGGTATGGAGTATCTCAGATCATCTGCTCTCCTGATACGGTAGACTGCTACAATCCTAAGGTACTCATGGCGACGATGGGGTCATTTACTCGGATCTCTATTTACTATACGGATCTCGATCGATATCTGTCCGAAGTGGAATGAAAAGTATACTGAGCATATCTCGACGGAGAGAGTACGCATACGAAGGACTGGCTAACTGGATGATGATATCTCGTCATCGGGAGTGAGGCACATGGGATATCTGCGAACCTAGAACAACATATCACTGACAAGGTGACTATTCCACGATTTGGCCTCGCTGAGTCACTGAACGCTGGAGTTGCTACCGCTGTGATACTGGATCGGATGAGAGGATAAGAAGAAAAATCCCTATTGATAATGAATCGATAGGAATTTTTTTACTCTGATTTATGCTTCTTTGAAGCAATATTTTAAAGTGCAACAAGTAATGCTTTTGCTTTTGTAGCACGAATTTCTCACTTTTCCATCTGTGCAAGAATGTTTCGTACTTCCTCAATACGATTTGTACCAATTTTGGCATCTGACTCAGTCATCTCTGTGTCGTTGACGATAAAGTGAGCAAGATCCACAACTTCATCATGTGCATTCTTTTCAATTTGATCCTGACGTTTTGGTAGTTCCTTATGGAAAGATTGATATGCTTCATTAAACTTCTGAATAGATTCAGGAGAGTTATTTCCCTTTTTTAGCTCCCATCCCTGAACCTCGGATACTTTATTTTCTTGTGTCATAAAAATATAGTTAAAAAGTAGATGACTTTCTCAGTCTAGCATTGTTTTTTTTTTTTTGCAAGTTTTTCTTGTCATTTTCTGAGATTTTTCCAGATATGAAGATCCTGAAATAAATTCAGGATGATAGAATCAAAAAATCCCCACATTTTCCTTTGCATTTTGGATCACTTTCGCTATAATCCGCCCGTTAAATCTTCACTTTCTCTCCTATGGCTCACTCAGGTATCATCACAAAAATCATCGGTGTCGTCGTCGATGTCGCATTCACTGACGGATATATCCCTCAGATCTACGAAGCACTCGAGGTACAAGGTGCTCCGACTAAGCTCGTACTCGAGGTACAGCAACAACTCGGTGATGGTATCGTGCGTACAATCGCGATGAATCCGGTCGATGGAGTACGCCGTGGACTCACTGTAGTCGCTACAGGAGCTCCGATCTCAGTACCAGTCGGTGATGCTGTCCTCGGTCGTATGTTCAACGTGCTCGGTGACCCGATCGACAATATGGATGCTCCAGTGACTGAGAGACGAGATCCGATCCACCGCAAGTCACCATCTTTCGAAGAGCTCTCGACAAAAACTGAGATATTCGAAAC
>JAYTJD010000062.1:0-11015 GCA_043731405.1 Candidatus Altimarinota bacterium | reverse complement strand
AAACAGAGGAACTAGAAATCGAGTTATAACCCTTTCCAAACAAACTAAAGCCACGTGTCTTCAGACCGTGGTTAGATCCCAACTAACTTTTTACTTTTGACAAAATTCGTAAATTCAATATATTTAAATTTATGAAAGTAATTCATTCTTCACTTCTCGCACTCGTCATTCTTCCGTCATTGGGAGGACTTTGATTGTAAGTGAATATCACAATATCTCTCAAACCCTCCCATCAAACGGAGGGTTTTTATTTTCTTAGATTATAAAATATATGCCTAATACTGAATCTTTTTATATGCCTGAAGTAGATCAATATATCGAATATGCCTATATTCTCTGAGGTGCCTCAGAGTGTATGGAGAAAACTAAACTACACACTGAGAGAATACGATGAGGTATTGGTAATCGTAAAATCTCGATAGAAGGTAATATCTATCAGATGCCACATAATGAACGATACTATACGGAGACACAAATGTATGACTATAAGATCGCTATATATAAATGAAAAGTTGTAGCGATATTGCGAGCAGTCACGCCCACACAACTGGACTATCTATGAGATTCAGATATCACTGAGATGATGGGATTCCAGGAAGTAGCTATATTGTAATCTCCCCAAACCTCTCAATCCCAGCATAGTCAGCAAAAAATGAAGACTGCCATTGTGGATATTGTTCCAGAACTGATTCTGCGATTACTCGTTGGTCGAAACCGAATTCGCAGAGGAGCTGGAAGTGAGTAAGCTGCAACTCAGAAATTTGCAAAAATAGTCGCTCATAGATCTCAAACCCTGTTTGCTCACCACCGAATAGTGCGAGTCGAGGCTCGTGCACTGTATCTGCACTCATATGTATCCAATCATCGGCCTTGATATAGGGTAGGTTGGTGAGGAAGAGTACTGAGGAGATAGGAGATAGGAGATAGGAGATAGGCAGAGCAGAGAGCAAGTCAGAAACGATGAATTTGGCTTTTTTGTCAGGAAAATGTGATCGAAAGTTCTGCTCAGTCACGGCGAGAGCCTCACGTGATATGTCCAGAAATATTACCTCATCTGCTAGTTCAGCCACGCTCGTCCCGATGATCCCAGAACCACAGCCGATATCTATTACGATGTTGGATTGGCTTCATTTTTTTGCGAGGATCTGTCTCGCTCGTCTCACCAGGCACTCTGTTTCGAGTCTTGGGATCAGTACATCGGCTGTCAGGACAAAATCACGACCAAAAAAGTTTATTTTTCAATCTAGGTACTCTATTGGGTAATCTTTGGGGATTTTTTGCATAAAAAAACGAATCAATTAATGATTCGTTTTTACTGTGAAACTGATTTTTTGCAACTTTTTAGAGAAAATAAGCGAGCAAAGCACAGGCACTCAGGGGGCCCAAGAGGTAAATACGACACCAATGATGACAATATGGAATATTTTCTTTTCAATATATCACTGTTCAATGTCCTTATTTTCAAGGACAAATCCAAGACACGAATTCATTCTATTTTCCGATTGAATTAATCAGATTGTACCAGAATCACTGGAGTATAAAAACAAAAAAGTAATACCACACTGAATAACAGAGGTTAGAATAGCGTGAATATCAGTGAGTAAAATTCTAAATTTATATATAAATATGGTAAAAAATACAGTAAAATTGTAGATCTTCCTAAGAAATCAGCAAAAAAATCGTATTGACTAGAATGATTTTTATTTATAAGTGTGTTATGAGAATATAAATTCTTCACTTTTCCATATATTATTTTGGGGTAGTTTTATTTTTTTATCGGTATTGGTACACAGGATTGCTCACACTATTTGATCTAGATGATGAGGTGATTGTCATATCTTCGATTGTTGACTAAAATAATTATATGTGATATAGTTCCCAATGTATATATTAAAAATACTTATACAGTTTAGTCTATAATTTTATAAATTATGCAGTTCCCATCAATCCATAAAACAAATAACAATATGTCTCAGCGGTTCCTAACGTCAATCATCCTCGGTTTTGTAGCTACGAATACACTTCTCTGAACTGGTACAGCACTGGCTCTCACAGATAAGACACCGTATCCGACTCTCCGCCCTGGATCTATATCAGTCAGTAGTATCCCTAGTACTACAAACAAGCTGAGCTACAAGCAAAAGGTAACACTGGCCAATGCAATGGTACGATCAGCAAAGACCAATAAGCAATCTCTCTCATTCGTACAAGCGATGCGTAAGGTCAATGCTACTACAGTAACACCACTCACCCGAGTCAATGCAACAGTGTTCTCGGATCGAAGAAAAAGGATCGAAACCATGAATATCATACGGAAGGCAAAAACAACAACTCCTATAACTCCAACGAGTACTACAGTCCCTGCCCTAAACTCAGCTCCAGTAGTTTCAGGTGGTGGAGGCTCCAGTAGTTCGAATGCATCAGCTACGCCGGTAGCCACTCCAAGTGTGTCGACTACCCCAGCTCCAGTAGTGACCACGATTGTTCCTGTTGCTCCGACTGCTCCAGCTCCAGTAGCTCCAGTAGTAGTTGCTCCGACTGCTCCAGCTCCAGTAGTAGTTGCTCCGACTGCTCCAGCTCCAGTAGCTCCAGTAGTAGTTGCTCCGACTGCTCCGGCTCCAGTAGCTCCAGTAGTAGTTGCTCCGACTGCTCCGGCTCCAGTAGCTCCAGTAGCTCCAGTAGCTCCAGTAGTAGTTGCTCCGACAGGAACAACACCGATCAATATTTCGAATCCACAAGATCTCAATCTTGCGAAACTCGCTGAATACCAGAGAGTGATGTGAGGATTCGTCGCGGATAACCTGATGATATTCATGAATATGCCACAGTCGCAAGCAGCGATAGAAGGAACCTCATATTATATGGCAAATATCATGAACGAGTATGCTAAGTATGGTATCACTCCTATATTCATATTTGAACCAACGGGTGACGATGGAGCTCAGCTCGATCTGGGCAGGCTCAGAAATGGCGACTACAGTGCGAATATGGAACGTCTCTTCTCGATGATCAAAAATGATCGAAACGTAACAGAAGACAAACTCGGACTCATGGTTCCATATCCTGAGATCAATACTCCAGCGTTCAATCGAGCGAACTTCGTCCCAGAGAATCTCCCAACTATGGTGAATATATTTTTCGATAGTATCAAAAAATCATATCCAAATGTGAAGGGCGGACTCCTCCTCGATGCGAAGTCATACGATGTAGATAAGAGTTGGGGACAGGGTGTCGCTCGGAGTTTTGCTCCATATATCCGAGGTATCAAGCCAGGATATATCCAGACATTCGGTCTCCAGGGATTCCCTTGGGCGAGCAATGATGCGAGCGTCAAGGTCTACGATCCAACTGTGTTCCTCCCTACGAGCATCACAGAAGAAGCAGCTAATATCCTAGGAACCAAGAATATCTGGTTCAATACAGGAACGATGAAGAAACAGTATCCAACGAACACAGTAAATGTGAGTCCATCAGAACGAACTGCAACATACAATGGTATCATCAATCAGGCGACAGTACTCCAGTCAAAAGGATACACGATGATGGTCCATATCTTTGCTCAGGACAAGTTCTCTATGTGAGAGGGGATTGACTGGTCATATATAGAAAATGCGAATGATGGGGTACTCTCTGCTCATGAGAGCGTATTTGCCACATTCCTCAAACAGGCTCAATCAAAAGGATTCAAGGTCGGACTCTTCGATAGATAGTACAAATATACTCAACTCCTCCTGAATATTTTTCGGGAGGAGTTTTTTTATTATGGAGTATAGAACGCAGTAACAATATCATTCGCTGCCTTGCCACGCGTGACACCATCAGATACTGCAGCTATCATATCACCCGTAGCGGTTTTTTTGATCACGGCTATCAGCTTGTCGATCTCACCCTGTGAGATCGTATCATTGGGACGGAATCTGGTATTTTTTGTATTGATCCAGCCCATATTCACACCATAGTTGATATAGTTGATGAGGGAGTTTGTTTTTGGAACATCTTTGAATTTTTTTCATACTGTTACATGGCCCTTGTATCCATGAGCGATCGATAGCAATTTGATGAACTCCGCACGAGTGATCGCCCTATTTGGTTCTGTTTTGACTCCATTATTCATCACTCCGACTCGGATCAGTGTCTCGATCGCATTGCGATATATATTGCCTATGAGATCAAGAGCAACGATCACAACACCTGAGTTTGTCACAATAGGGATCGTGATGAGTGCAGTACTCGTAGGAGTTGTAGAAGATGCAAAAGAAGAGGATCTGCCACCAATACTTCACTCGTAGGGTACTCATCTTCAGTTACCTAAGTCAGGACTACTTGCTCCTGTAGTATCAGTGCCCGTAGTGCCAGTTCCCGTAGTGCCAGTTCCTGTAGTTCCAGTTCCAGTCGTACCAGTGCCCGTAGTTCCTGTTCCTGTAGTTCCTGTTCCTGTAGTTCCAGTTCCAGTCGTACCAGTTCCAGTCGTACCAGTTCCAGTCGTACCAGTGCCCGTAGTTCCAGTTCCTGTAGTTCCAGTTCCTGTAGTTCCAGTTCCTGTAGTTCCAGTTCCTGTAGTTCCAGTTCCTGTAGTTCCAGTTCCAGTCGTACCAGTGCCACTTCATGATCATATCACTATCTGAGTACCGACGATCCTGATATCATCGATCCAGACGAAGTCATTGCTATCACCGAGATTCTCTCGGATACGCAGAGCAAACAATGGAGCATCCGTAGCATCCGCTGGGAGTGAGATATAGTGAGAGGCAAGAGTCTCTGGTGTAGTTGGTATAGGGGTCGGTATCGCTCAGATACCATTGCTGGTTGCGATCTCAGTGTCATCTGCCGCATAGAACATATGGATAGCCAACGAGTTATCTATAGTTTTGATAGCTTTCCAGGTAGTACCATCAGTTGTGTATTCGATGATGACACTCTCTCAGGCTTCGATACTATCCCACTTGTAACAGAGTGAGAGACGTATATCTTTGTATCCTTTTGTGGGTATAGATTTCCTGAGTACCTGATCGCCTGTTGGGTCAGTTCCTACGATCTTCATAGCATGCAGATTGGTATCTGGTCCGAGACGACAGGTACCCTCACTCATGATAAAATTCGACCCACGACCACTATCCCAAGCATCGAAAGTCTGATCTTCAAATCCACCGAAAAACAAGGTCTGAGGAACAGGATCTCCTACAGGAGGAGAGATCGTGATGATGATCGAAGCTTGGGCTCGCTGTCCGAGAGAGTCCTCGACAGCATAAGGGACTGTAACTCTACCATTAAATCCTGCCACAGGAGTGAACGTCACAATACCACTCGATGGACTCACAGTCACTGTCCCTTCTGGAATAATCAGCGTTGTCTGTGGTTCGCTAATGAGTATATTGAGATCGATAAGTGATCTATAGAGTGAATTCCCAGAACCAAATGCCTGATCATTCTCTAGGATATCTGGTATTGTGAGTACAGTATCGGTAACTCATGTGCCTACATCATCACGGGCGATCGGAGGAGCAGATAGAGAATTGCCCTGCATCCATACATAGTTATCCGTAGTGAGCCATCATGTGCTTGATATACTATGATATACTGAGGCTGTTCTCGCTCAGGCTGGAGTCGTGAATGTCCTCGTAAAATTCTGCCAAACAGGTGAAGCCGCAAGAATGCCAAGAGTATAGAATGAGTGTGTCCCATTGGCAAAACCTATATTCACAGTAACATCTGATACTATATTTGATTGGTAACTATCTGAGAAAATATATGGCGTATTCTCGACTACGGATACAGGATCAAATGCCCATTTTGCATCTCCGCTGACATATCGAGTGATCTCTACTTTTGCAGCCCTCTGACTCGCATCTCCGAGTACAGGATATGTCCATACTTGATCATGATTACCGAACCATCCTTTTATCCAATTATCTGGGGTGTCTGGTAGCACCGTATTGAGCTCCATCCCTGGATTTTTGATGAGATTCCCTATCGTCCCTTGTGAGTTGTTGAGATACATATTCACCGACGATGTTGATGCAAATCCACTCGGATCAGTAACTGTCAATAGTACCTCCACATATACATCTGGATCACTATGATCTGGAGCCACAAATGATGTCTCAGGACCTGTGATACTCTGGAGGGGGTGCGTATGTATATTGTGATGGAGGAGGATCTTCCAGGTGAATCCAGAAGCCGATATGGTGCCCGTCTCTGGATCTACTCCAGTTCATGAGAGGTGGATGATATCTCATGAGTGATAGGTAGACCCATTGGTCGGTGCCAGTATCGATACGGAGGGTCTCTGATTGCCTGCGAATATCCTCGTGCTCTTCGTATCGATACCACCACTGCCGTCTCGAGCAGTGAGTACAGCATCATAGGTACCATCAGTGGTATATCTATGGGTCACAAGAGCTCCTGTAGCACTATTCCCATCACCAAAATTCCAACTATACGAGAGTGTATCTCCATCTGGATCACTCGATCCTGACGCGGAGAAGAGGATAGTGAGAGGAAGAGGTCACCCAGATGTATCAGTGGTGAGTACAGCCAGAGGTCTCCTATTTCATAGAGTATAGTTGATTCTCTTGAGTTCCCCGGTGTAGATAGCAATATAGTAGAGACTCCCATCTGGAGCTGTTTTGATATCGACTGGTCCACCAGGATTAGTGATGAGATCTTCTTGAGCTGTTATACTATTATTCACATCGAGGGTGACTATTTTCATAGTATTCAGGACGTAGTCGCCATAGACATATGATCCGATATACTGACTCGGGAAGGCAGATCCGAGGAAGTCCCCACCCGTCACACTCCCTGCACCCGCTGCATTGTGATGATACTGGTAGAGTGGTGGAGTGACAATACTTGTTACGCTACATCCAGGCAGTCATCCGACGATCAGATCCACTCACTCATAACATGGCCATCCGAGATTGGCTCATCGACCCACGATATTGATTTCTTCCCAAGTACTCCAGCCGACATCACCACCGAACAGGGTATTGGTACCAGGTTGGAAACTAAAACGAAACATATTCCGAGCCCCTAGTGCCCATACTTTCGACCTATTCGCATTCCCATCTCCATTATAGAACGGGTTGTCACTTGGAGTTGTTCCATCTGTATTGATTCGGATCACTTTGCCTGCGAGGCTATCGAGATTCTGTGCCCGTAGAGACCGTGGATCAGCATAGTCGAAGCTCGCACCATCTCAGAGAGACGCATAGAGTTTCCCATCAGGACCAAATTTGAGCCCTCCTACAGAGTGACTCGCATCATCAGAGGGTATACAATCAGCGGTGACGAGATAGTTCTCACAGGACGGGGTTGCGAGAGTACCTCATACAGTTCCGAGGAGTACGGCTTTCGATGATTCGAGAGCGATATCTCCGATTACTGTGATCCGTACGATTCGCCCAGTTTTTGGGCCCGCTATATTCGCTCCTGGTGAGTTCTCATAAGTGTAGGAGAGGTAGAGATAACCGTTACTGGAGAAGTTGGGATCGATCGTGATTCCTATGAGTCATCGATCACCATATGTATTGACATCGGTGAGAGTGATCACAGGCGTTGGCGAGAGAGTTCCATTTTTTATGACTCGTACCGCTCATCACTTCTCAGCAACGAATATCCTCCCGTCAGGTGCAAAAGTAATCGCGGTAGGGATACTGAGACGCGAGGCGATTGTCTCTACTTCGAAGCCAGCAACGGCTCAGACACTCGATATATGTATACCAAAAAATACTATAAGTAAACATACTAAGGAGGGTATTTTTTTCGCAAGAATGTGTGGAATAAATGAGGAGTACATAATAATAAAATATTAACGAAAACTAAATGATGAGATGTTTCTCCTTCTATTGTTCCAACCATGGAGCACTTCTCCTACAATATGCCTGTATTTCTCATAATAATCATGACAGAGATCGACCCTCGATTTCCAATCGGCCATAGTGATGTATTGATTATATTCTTCTGATGAATAGTATCGATTGAACTGACAATATCCGATACTCGCCCCATCATCTCAGGATATGAGTTCATCCCAGAGTGATTCTTCTTGGATCATGAGAATAAAGTCTATATCCTTCCACCGTTCCCATGCATAACTCACAGGATCCGATTTTTCCCCATATCGGTATATTTTTTTATCGTATTTCTTGATATCTAGAGTAACTGTATCTGTAGCGAGCAGGACGGCTGATGGAGAGTGATATATCGGTATATCAGTAGATGGGATCGATGCGAGCAGAGATCAGTCTGATATTTGCTCTGTGGGAATATGAGTACTGGGTATATTCATATTCGGTGATCCTCCGAGGAATATAGATGATGAGGCTATCCAAAACCCAGAAAAGATAAAAGGAATGAACTGCATAACGAAACAGTTTAAAAATAAATTATAGCTATGTTACCGTGACTATTCTGATATTTTGATGAGCCAATTATTCACATCCCAAACGATAACGATGATGAGATGTACGAGAAACGAGATTCAAAAGTTGATAGGCATATATATATAAAATTAAAATAATAAAACATATTCTGGAGTTACGAATCAGGGAACCCATTTTTGATAAGATCTTCAAAAGTAACAAATACAACTCCCATTTCTGAAAAATGCTTAAGCATAGCAATATAGTATTCATTGTAAGAATCTACATCAATTGTTTCGTCAGAATTGGCATAATCCTGGGGATGCATCATGATTACACAGAGTCCATTTTGGCTAAATGAATGCTCACAATTGCTGAGTACTTCCGTCACAGGTACTATTCTTTTTTTATCAAAGCTGTAGGTGGTACCATTGTAATCATAGCTTCATGTCCCAATAGAAGAGAGTATATGTATTCATGCATCAGATATGGCTCGTTTTGCCTCCGTTGATGGGATATTAAAAGGAGGGATAAAGCTCATGATGGGCCTACCACTCAGTCTTTCTAGGACTTGCTTCCCCATATCGATTCGACTCCGAGCATCAGGGTAGGATATATTTCCGAATTCTGTGATATAGTTTTTTTGGGCACCATCGAATCCTGTACCTGAGTGATCCCAACCATGCATAGCGATTTCCATATTGCAGTTCTCTCTTTTGAGGAATTTCGTCAATATATGATCTTCGGTGAGATTCTTGGGTATGACTCATGCGACTATAGGGGCGTTGTATCTCTGAGCATCTCGTATCATCTGGATAGAGATATCCCTCCAGGAGTATGCCTGGACATCATCGATACGGAGTACGACGAGTTTTTTGTCATTGAGATTGCTTGGGAGATGTATCCTCGGAATACAGAATTGATCCAGGGCGATCGAGAACACAGACTGATCATCTTCGATATATCAGCGAAATAGAGTAAACAGATTACCTCCAGTAAAAAATAATACTATGGAGATAATGGATATTGAGAAGATGATTTTGAGGGTTTTGGATAGCATAGGAATCAGATATTATCGGCTCGAAACTCGGTCAGCTCGCTTCCAGAGGAGGTCTCATTTTTGCAGAACTATTTCTCTTATGAATTCAGAGCCTATGATATAGGCATTGATGAATATAATTATGACATAGTGAGGGAAATACAAAAGGAGTTCATATCTGCCGGTCTTTGTACTAGCATATAATGCAAAAAGAAAAGCTCCTAAAAAATAAGTTGGTAAAAGATAGATGAGAAAAAACTCTGGATAGAGTATAGGCATCAGAAGAGTGATGGCACTATAGATAACACCATCAATAAATACTGATGCCAGCACAAATCCTGCGGACGGATTGGTGAACATGATAGACCAATACTTCCTGATATTTTGCCAACCTCAACCATACCATCTTTTCATCTGTCGTATGTATGATGAGAGATTTGGCGGATCCTGAGTATATACGATTGCTTTCATATCGTATGCAATACGGAGCTCTTTCAGATGCAACTGGAATGTGAAGTCGAGATCTTCAGTAACCGTATCATGATAGACCGAGAGTCATTTCAAAACGGATGTCTTGATAGCGGTCGCACAACCAGGCATCACATAGATATATCCTATTATGGATTGGGCTTTTTTGAATATATTCTGTCCAATGACATAATCTATCTCTCGACATGCGGTGATCCAGTTATACGCTATACTCGATACATATCCTGCGACGGCAGCGAGATTCCCAGTTGTATCTCGCTCGAAGTTCGCTTCTATCCTCTCCACGAAGTGCTCATCAAGAAGAGTATCTCCATCTGTCATAATCACTACGTCACCCGTGATATGCGGAAATCCTTTCATCTGAGCCTTACTTTTATTGCCAGTATTTTTTTTGAGATGAATAGGTATGAGTATATCGTATTGTATAGCATAGTTGGTGAGTATAGTATGCGTATTGTCAGTACTGCCATCGTTCACGACGATGATCTCATCAAGAGGTCGTGTCTGAGCAAATGCTGATTTTAGGCATGCTTCCAAGCTTTTATCTTCATTGTAAGATGGTATGAGGAGGGATATTTTCATAGGAGAGAATTCGTAATTATCAAAAGGATACCCCATCCCGCTCGACTCATCTTAACTCCTACTTTTTTTGCTCACCCAGAAGAGTGATCGTCTTGCGATATATGACGCAAGACTGATTCTGATCATATCTTCTACACGTCCAAAATCAAAGACAAACTCAAGACAAACCAAATGAAATTTATTCAACTAAAACCCAATAAGATATGTCGATCTGAAATATCTAATTCTCTGTAACACTCACATCATCCACGGTCAGAGTACCAACTCACGATATCGCTTGCCATATGGTGAGTGACGTGACTCCTGATGGAGGAGTGAGAGTCAGTACTACTCCCGTAGCCGTTGCAGATGCAGGCAAATCTCGCAAAAATACGTATTGATATACTCCTGCTGTAGATCGATATCTCACAAAGAGAGTTGAGGGTATATTTGCGATATATTTCTCCGAATAGGTATATACTTTGCCTGGAGTGACACTCACATCATCAAAGTACCACTTCGCATCACCACTCGTATATTGTGTCGTAGCCACTCGTACACTC
>JAYTJD010000061.1:0-1732 GCA_043731405.1 Candidatus Altimarinota bacterium | reverse complement strand
ATGATGAGCTCGTCCTTGTGTGCCATCGACTCGTTCCAGTTCTCGAGTTCCTTGCGGATGACTCGGTAGTTCTCGATCATCGCCTCTTCTCCCTGAGTTGCATCGAGGAGATGGATGATGATACGACATCGATCGATATGCTTGAGAAATTGGAATCCGAGACCCTTGCCCTCACTCGCACCCTCGATGAGTCCTGGGACATCCTCGATCACGAGAGATCGGTCTCTCCACTCCATCACACCGAGATTCGGGATGAGCGTGGTGAATGCGTATGCCGCGATTTTGGGTTTTACATTGGTGATTGACTGGATGACGGTTGATTTCCCAGCATTTGGCAGACCGACGAGTCCGACATCAGCGACGAGTTTCAGTTCCATTTTGACCTCGCGGATATCTCCAGCATCTCCTAGCTCTGCAAAATTCGGGGCCTGGCGAGTACTTGAAGGGAAGTGAGCATTCCCGAATCCTCCCTTGCCACCCTCACAGATCTGGAATCTCTGTCCAGGCGTGGTGAGATCGCAGATCATCGCTCCCGTCTCCGCATCGGTCACTATCGTTCCAACTGGCACCTCGAGTACGAGTACTGGTGCTGTGGCTCCGTGGCATTCTTGGGTTCCTCCTTTTTCACCATCTTCTGCGGTGATGATTTTCTGATGGCGGAATTTGCCCAGAGTAGTCTCATGAGTCGTAGCGACGAGGACGATATGTCCACCGTTACCACCATCACCACCAAAAGGTCCTCCCTTTGGGATATATTTCTCACGACGCCAAGAGATGATACCGTCACCTCATTTACCTGCCTTGAGAGTCATTTTTACTTCATCGATGAACATATATAGGATATACTAAAAACTAAAACTGAAAAACTAAAAGTGCCTTGTACTGATTCTTTCGGATTTGTTGCACTATATAAAAAAATGCTAAAAAAGCAAAAGAGAAGAGAAAAACTTGCAAAATATATATTTTCTATATAATCCACACATTCGGTTCCTAGGTATCTATCTAAGATCTAAATTCTAAATTCTAAGTTCTCTAATTATGGCAAAAGGTAAATGTACATATCAAGTTGGTAAGTCTGCAGAAGGTGGTCGTACAGACTACGTCTATGCTGTGAACAAAAAGAATCTCCCAGCTGGTGAGAAGCTCAAGCTCAAAAAGTATGACAAGCAACTCCGCAAGCATGTACTCTACACATTCAAGGACGTGAAGTAGGTGATAGGAGATAACTAAAACCTAGTACAGATAAAAAAATATCCCGATTTGGGATATTTTTTTATTACAGATTCTGATTTATTTCTATAGATGATATTTCATCTACACTGCCACTGTATGGAGCTCGTACTCTGGGATCGACGAGAGGAAATCCTCGACCTCACTCCGCTTGGCATTGCCGATATCGTCATAGTACTCCTGTATCGTGATGAGACGAGCATCGAGAAATGCTCGTTCCGAGTGCGAGAGGATCACCTTGGTGATTTCCTCATATTTCATATTGTATTGTAGGAGCTTGGTCACGAGCTTTTTGCTCACCTCTACTTCACTCGCAGTACCGAAGAGGGACGTAAGTTTTTGAGATTTTTTTGCAGATGTTGGAGTTGTTTTCTTTGTCATAAGTACATCCTATCAGAGTTCTTTTTTTTTGGCAAATTCTTTTCCTTGCCAACCGTATCTTTTTACTCAAAAAAAGTGTTGCTTTTTGATCACTTCCGTCTATACTCCCCTTGCATTTTTA
>JAYTJD010000060.1:0-4420 GCA_043731405.1 Candidatus Altimarinota bacterium | reverse complement strand
ATAAGTGCAATATCCTCAAGGAAACTCGCTATATTCTCCGGATAGATGAGTCCATCATAGCGAGACGCCATATTGAGGAACTCATCGAGATTTTCCATCTTACCGTCGAATTCTTCCTCCGTGTATTCGGCCTTGAGATATGCCTCATATCCAGTTCGCTTGATGATATTGTCCATCAGCTCTGTGACCGATGCCGTCTTCGAGAGCTCGCGGAGTCATCGATAGAGGAATGCGAAACCCTGGATTCATTTTGCACCTATTCCCGTGATCGCATTCAGGAGGAACTCGTTCTCTGCCATCTCAGCGATCGAGATATGTTCCCGATCGAGTATCTCGAGGAAGTTTTCGAGTGATTTCTCTCCTATCTTGCGACTTGGAACATTGATAATACGCTTGAGTCCGATACTATCGAGTGGATTGAATATGATGCGAATATACGCAAGAATGTCTTTGATCTCTTTGCGTTCATAGAATTTCACTCCACCGAATACTCGGTATGGGATATTTTTTCGGATGAGGGATTCTTCGAGGAGTCGAGATTGACCATTGGTGCGATAGAGAATAGCGAAGTCAGAATAGGTGTCAGCCTCACTGTCTCGTATCACATTCGTGATGAGATCCGCTTCGTGTTTTTCATCGATTCACTCGAGTATGATGATCTTTTCTCCTACAGGATTACTCGTGAAGAGAGTTTTCTTCATCTGATTGGTATTATTTTTGATCACGGCGTTGGCCGCATCGATGATGACCTGAGTCGACCTGTAGTTCTCTTCGAGATTGATGACCATTGCCGTCGGGTAGTCTTTTTTGAACGAGAGGATATTCTCGATATTCGCCCCACGCCACGAGTAGATCCCCTGCCAATCATCACCGACGACACAGAGATTTTTCGTTTTACTCGCGAGTATCCGGACGATTTCATATTGGAGCATATTGGTATCTTGGTACTCATCGACCATGAAATACTGGAACCGATCATGGAAATACTCGAGTACCTCCGGCAGATCGAGCACCTGACGGAACAAGAGGAGGAGATCATCAAAATCAACTGCATTGTCCGCCTTGAGTCTGCCAGCATATTCCTTGTAGACCTCGAGTGTGACACTCTTCGCATAGGAGTCTACTGTAGCCGAGTAGTCGCCCGGTGAGAGTCATTCTCATTTGGCCTTTGAGATCATCCCATGTACCGCTCTCGGGTTGAATTCCTTATCATCGATGTTTTGCTTTTTCATGATATCCTTCACCACACGGAGACAGTCATCCGAGTCATATATTACAAAATCCTTGCCATACCCCAGACGATCGATGAACATACGCAGAAAAAATGATGCCGTCGAGTGAAATGTCCCCACCATCGGGAGACGATGCTCACGAAACGGATTGAGTCCATCTGGATTGAGCCCGAGCTTCACGGCGATTCTCCCTCGCATCTCCTTGGCTGCCTTGTTCGTGAACGTCACACAGAATATAGAACGAGGATCGATACGTCTCTCGTGGATCATCGAGACCACGCGTTCGGTGATAGTATGAGTCTTGCCAGAACCTGCTCCAGCATTGATGAGAAGTGGTCAGTCTATGGTATCTACGGCGATCTGTTGTTGTGGATTGAGCATGGGCAGAGTATAGGAAAAAGAGAGAGAAAGTCGAACAAAAATCATATATTTCAGCGGGTTCGCTTCTATACTGGATTCGCGGGCAATTTTTTCTTGCATTTCTTTTTCTTTCCCATATACTCAGATACAGTATATCTTTAGTCATATTCGCACTTGGATCTCGTCAAACTCTTCGGCTCGCGTTCGCGAGTCAAACTCCTCGAAAAACTCGTTATCGAAGATGTGATAGCAAGATCCAATACTGGATTTTTTATCCGTGAGCTCTGTCGTGATGTCGATGAGCAGATCAATGCAGTTCGTCGAGAGCTGATGAATCTCGAGGCCCTCGGGATCCTCAAGTCGTACGAACAAAACAAAAAGAAATACTACCAGATGAATCATAGTTGTACCATCTACCCTGATCTGGTCGAGATGTTTCTCAAGACGTATGATGTGATGAAGCCAGTCAAGGAGTTCTTCAAATGACGAAAAACTCTCGATCTCGTGACGATATCTGATGCAGTACTCAATTTTCGTAACGAAAATACGAATAATATCGTAGATATATTCATCATTGGAGAGCTCGACAAGATCGAGTTCAACAATTTTCTCGAGAAGACGTTCTATGGTAAAAAGGTGAAATATGCTATCATGACCCTCGATGACTTCTCGCATCGACTCGAGTATGATGACAAGCTCGTCCTCTCGATCCTCGCACAAAAAGGGAATATATTTCTCAGGGATCGACTCGAGATCGAGTGAACTATCGAGGCCAAGCTCAGAGCCAAGAAAATATTTACGAAATAAAAATCTTCCCGAATACTCGGGAAGATTTTTATTTATGAGAAGTATTTCGATAGGAATGTCCGAGACTGTATCATACGGGCTATCACTATAGCATCTGGATCGCCTGCAAGGAGAGACTTGGGTTCGACCGTAAGTGCGAAGTGTCCATTATATCCGACATCTCTGAGCTTGATGAGGAGGGATTCGAGTGGCATAGTTCATTCACCTGGGAAGAGACCTACTTTATCATCATTTTTATCTGAGAGATATACGAGTCACATGGTAGAGCCGAGGAGGATGAGTGTCTTCATGAGATCGACGCCACTCTCGGGATCTACATTCTCGATCGAGAGTGCAGTATGCTCAGTGATCTTTTTGATCGTCTCAGGCCTCGCATCTCCATATTCAGATATGATATAGAGCCAGGTCTTCGGTGGAGCATTGATGATATTGATGGTGATATTTGGGTATTTTTTTGCAACCACTTGGAGATATTCTCCGAACCAATCCTTCTCACGATCCAGTCGGTGTGGTGGGTGGAGATTGACGACTTGGACTCCAAGATCGTCTGCGAGCGAGAGGATCTGATCGCATTGCTTTTTGTTCAGTCGTCGTGCAGGAGCAGTGATACTCATGACAGGGAGATCACTACTGGTGATGAGTGAGTCGATATAGCTGGCATCATAGCTATCATACACATCGAAGTCGACTGAAATATCGACACCATCGAACTCTGCTTGCTTGGCAAGTGAGAATATCCTATGAAGTCAGTATCCTGAGAGAGATGAAGTGGAGAGAAGGTACATGGTACAAACAGATAAAAATTAGAATAGAGAGTTATAGAGACCTATCAACGGTGATATTCACTCATAGCTCAGCCTTGAGTGAGAGTATATATTCTACACTACCTCTGGTGACTCATACGATTGTAGATCCTTCTGGAATTGTCGCGAAGCCATTATTGATTGTTGTGACATCGAGTTCTCTACTCGTTCATTCTGATGGGTGTATATAGTGTAGGGTTCCATCAGGGACGAGTCCTCGTCAATATCTATCATATTCTTCGTGCACTGGTATGGTGAGTAATCACATATATGAATTTGGTTATCCAATGTAGTATATATTGTTCGTGCAAAAAACACAAATATTATTCCTTATTTCTCACACTATCTATCCTATATTCAGAGAATCTGACACGACGATGGTCGACGAGGTACTGGATTGCTTTTTCATTTTTGTTGAGAGTGGCGTTCCCGCTCTTTAGCTCGAGGAATACGATCTCCCGCAGTGATCACTCCGAGAGTCCGTCGAATATGATATAGTCACATCCCTTCCCGATGAATACCATATCCTTTGGAGCGTATGGGAAGTTGGGAAGTGCGGGCAATATTTTCTCATAGACCTCTCCGAATATAGCACTGCGAGATCATTGTGTTGCCTGTTTTCTCACTCACTTGTGTTCATGGAGTGATACGATCCTCATGATAAAAACCCCGACAATAAATCAGAGCAATGAACCAAGAATGAGAGTGAGAATATCCATTTTTTTGCTTTTGTCGTGCTTTTGTATAATATCCTCACATTCCTAAAAAGCAAATCATATGCTCCGTATTATTTTCACCCGCAATCCTGTCATCCGAGATACCTGTGTCGCAAGTCTCACACTCGGTCGCAATCCAACTGAGGCATCACCAGACTTTATCGTATATCAAAAATGAGACTGGATTCTTATTTTTTCCAAGGAATTCGACATCGATATCGTACTCCCGACTATCCTTGACAACTGGGATCCTGACCGTATCTATCTGCCATACCTCGGACGCTCTGTCGATATGATGCACGAGATCGGAGATGTGATCCTGCCGAACGTCTTCA
Organism: Candidatus Altimarinota bacterium; assembly: GCA_043731405.1. Lineage (GTDB taxonomy): Bacteria > Patescibacteriota > Gracilibacteria > BD1-5 > UBA2023 > JABFSX01. The sequence goes on along the minus strand of JAYTJD010000060.1, from coordinate 167 downwards.
TCCCATATGCTGAGCCCGTAGAAACTGACTCCGAGGAAGATCAGATCACTGGGATAACAGGGGCCAGGTTTCTCGAGATATACAACGAGCAAAAAGACTACTATGTAGAGGACTACGGACTCTCTGTCGGTGGTATCGTGGTGGAGCGGACTCCCAATGATCCAGCA
>JAYTJD010000059.1:0-1748 GCA_043731405.1 Candidatus Altimarinota bacterium | reverse complement strand
TGGTTCCTGAGTATTCGATATGAAACAACCGTTCAAGATACAACAGCCAACGAGTACAATAGAGTGATTCAAGATATACCTAAGCGTGCAGGATCAACTCGTGATCGGGATAGATATTGCCGAGTGAGGATCTAAGGGTGACTACTCGACTATATCCGCTCGCAATCACAATGGACAAGTCGCCTTTCAGTACAAAGGTCGTGTCTCTGAGGTGATTCTCGCACAGAAGCTCGATTATATCCTCACACAGTACAAAGAAGATGACAAGTGTTTTATGGGGACGATACAGCCTGAGAACAATGTTGGGCTTGCTTTCATCAATGAGTGCAAGAAGTATGATTGGTTCCAATATGTTCTCAAGTCACGACAAGGGGATAAAGCAGAGTGAGAGGATCTGATACAGAAGTATGGATTTCGGACAACGAAGCAGTCTAAGGATCTCATTATTCGAGAATATCGGATGGCACTCTATAACCAAGAGATATCGATCACTCCAGATCTCCACTCTGAGATGTCCACCTATCAATACGACAAGGAGAATCGAGCCAATGCCATTGCACCGAATCACGATGATCTCCTGATTGCTGATATGATCGCCTATAATGCAATCCTCCACGAACCGTGGATCGTCACCTACTCCGTCAAGCCAATAGATGAGGACTCTCTATCCGTAGTAGAACGCCATATGCTGAGGGTGAGACGAGGGGATTATAATCGAGAATAATAATTTTTAATTTTACGTATTATGAACACACAAGTGGAAGCAGATATTCGAGAGAAGCGTTATGCTGATGTTCGAGAAAGAAATAGAACCTCATGTCCTATGTGTAGGAATCAGGATACCTATGTAGAGATTCGCACATGGACAAAGGTCAATGGGCAATATGTAACTATTGATCCAGTTTCTGTGCGTGTCTGTTCCCATTGCAAAGATAAAGATTGAAATTGATTAGGATTTATACCTAAGCCAAAATAATATTTGCAATTCATACAATTATAGTATACTAATAGTACTTAATACCACCACATATGCAAATGCGACCACAGGACAAGATGATGCAGGCTCGACCACAACCAGTACCACCATCACAAGATGCACCAGCTGAGGAATCACCAAGTAATCCACTTGAGATACTTGATGGTATAAGTCCCCAGATGATCGACTCTATGACAGAGCAGGATGCAAAGGGGATACTCTCACATATTGTTTCTACTCTCAATCCAGATGAGCAAGCAGAGCCTCAAACTATGTAACTCTCTCCTATGATCGAATATATCGCACTCATTTCTGTACTCGGACTGGTTGTCTCTAATATTCTCCTGATTCGTATAGCTTTCAAAACAAAGCTCCTCGATAAGGCGGAGACTATTTTTGATTATACGGCTGTTACCGAGACGAGGAAAGAGCCTGAGGTACAGTCAAAAGCACCTATCGAAGTTCCAATTTATTAGCAACACTCTATGTCAGTATTCACCAAAGCAGATGCGGTAGCCAAAGATTTCGTGAGTCTCAACGATACCCTGATCAACGACAACATTTCCTATCGTTCTGAATGGGAGAGTGATGCGAAGCTCGTACACTATGCGTATCACGGGAATAAATATCCTGTCAAGGAGCAATCACTCAACCAGACGATCACAAGTACTACTATCAAGAAACAGAAATGAACAGAGGTTTTTGTAAATCTTGTCAAGCGTCAGTATCGTGTGATGGCTAACTATCTCAACAATAATGAACCAGCCTACCT